>CALGOE010000094.1 GCA_937958145.1 uncultured Desulfobacca sp. | reverse complement strand
CGAGCACTGGGCCTTACTCCCCTGACGCCAACCCCAAGCCTTCATCGCCTGTCAGGTCTGCGTTGCGGCTCCCCTGCGAGCCCTGGGCCTTACTCCCCTGACGCCAACCCCAAGCCTTCATCGCCTGTCAGGTCTGCGTTGCGGCTCCCCTGCGAGCACGGTGCCTTAATCCCTGACGTCAACCCCTGACGCCGCCAGAATCCGCCGGCAGCGCTCGCACAACTCCGGTTGGGCCGGATCCGCCCCGACGCTGGGAAGATGGAACCAACACCGCTGGCATTTCTCCCCCGCGGCCCGCTGCACCGCCACCGTCAAACCGGGTATTTCCTCACTTCCCATTCCCGCCACCGGCTCCGGTCGCAGCTCCAGCTGCGAGACCATGGTCAAGGTCAGAAGTTCTTGTTGATACTCACTAAGTTGCTCATACAAGCCGCCTTCAGCCCCCAACACCAGCCGGGCCTCCAGGGCGTTACCGATGAATTTCTCCCGCCGGGCCTGTTCCAAAGCCCGGTTGACCACACTCCGGACCTTAAACAGAACTTCCCATTTTCCCAACAGGGCCTCATCGGGGAAACCGGCCGGCGGCTCGGGAAAGGCCGCCAAATGGACACTTTCCGGCTCCCCCTCCTTGGCCAGATACCCCCAAATTTCCTCTGCCGTAAACGAAAGAATCGGCCCCATCAACTTAACTAGGCTTAAAAGCAAGTCATATAGGGTACTTTGGGCGCTGCGGCGCTCCGGCGACGCAGCCCGGGAAACATAGAGCCGATCTTTCAACACATCCAGATAAAGGGCCGACATCTCCACCGCACAGAACTGGTGTAAGCTGTGATAAACCGTGTGGAACTCAAACCGTTCATAGGCCGTCCGCACCCGCCGGATCAGGTTGGCCAGCCACGACAGCGCCACCCGATCTAATTCCAGTCGTGACGCAGGGGGAACATAATCCTGCTTCGGGTCGAAGTCAAAGAGGTTTCCCAACAGAAACCGGGCCGTATTTCGCAGCCGGCGGTAGGCCTCGGTGAGCTGCTTGAGGATCTGATCAGAGAGCCGCACCTCATCCCGATAATCTTCGGCCGAAACCCACAACCGCAGAATTTCAGCGCCGTAATGCTTGATGACATCCTGCGGAGCAATGATGTTCCCCAAAGACTTGGACATCTTCTTGCCCTCGCCGTCCACCGCGAAGCCGTGGGTCAAAACGCTCCGATACGGCGCGCACTGCCGGGTGGCCACCGACGTTAACAAGGCACTGTGGAACCAACCCCGGTGCTGATCCGAACCTTCCAGGTAGAGATCCGCCGGGAATCCCAGTCCTTCCCGGGCCTCGAGGACTGCGGCGAAGCTTACCCCGGAATCAAACCAGACATCCAGGATATCGCTCTCTTTGGCAAAATCAGCGCCGCCGCAGTGGGGGCAGCGGAACCCCGGAGGCAGCAGCTCGGCTGCGGCGCGGGCAAACCAGATATCCGCCCCATTCTGTCGGACCATGGCGATGATGCGGTCCAGAATTTCCTGAGTAAGGATCACCTGCCGACAACCCTGGCAGTGGAAGGCGACGATGGGCACCCCCCAGGCCCGTTGCCGGGAAATGCACCAATCGGGGCGGTTTTCCACCATGCCATAAATACGCTCCCGCCCCCAGCGGGGGATCCACTCCACCTGATTGATGGCCGCCAGGGCCTTGGCCCGCAGCTCATTGGCGGCCATGGCAATAAACCACTGTTCCGTGGCCCGAAAGATGATGGGGCGTTTGCAGCGCCAGCAATGGGGGTAGCTGTGGCTGATCTCGGCCCCGCCCAACAAAGCCCCCCGAGCCTGGAGATGCTCGATGATCTTGGGGTTGGCCTGCCACACCGACAGGCCGGCGAACTCGGCCACTTCCGGCAAAAACCGGCCGTTGTCATCCACCGGTGAGTAGGTCTCCAAACCATAACGCCGGCCGCTGTCATAATCCTCCTGCCCGTGTCCCGGCGCAATGTGCACCAGGCCGGTACCGGCCTCCAGGGTGACGTAGTCTGCCAGGATGACCTGAGAATCCCGCTCCAGCCAGGGATGGCGGGCCCGCCAGCCTTCCAGACGGGCCGCCGGCAGGTCCAGCAATTCCCGCCCTTCCTGCCCCAGAAGCTGCAGGATCTGTGGCGCCAAGTCCTTGGCGACAATATAAATCTCTTGGCCCACCAGCAGGGCTGTATAGACAAAATGTGGGTTGACCGCGATGGCCAGGTTGGCTGGCAAGGTCCAGGGCGTTGTGGTCCAGATAACCAGAAAGACGGGATGGCCGGCCAGCTCCGGAAACTGGGCGCCGATGTCAGTAACAAGCGGAAATTTCACATAAATCGACGGCGTCCGGTGCTCGGCATACTCCACCTCCGCCTCGGCCAAGGCCGTGTGGCAGGTGCTACACCAATGCACCGGCTTCTTGCTCCGGTAGATGGCGCCGCTCAGGAAGATCTTGCCGTATTCGGCCATAATGCAGGCCACATACTCGTTGGCCATGGTAAGATAGGGATTGGCCCAATCTCCCAACACTCCCAGACGGATAAAATCCTGGCGCTGAATATCCACATATTTGAGGGCATAGGCCCGGCAGCGCTGGCGGATGTCCAATTGCGACAGGCGAACCTTTTCCTTTTTCAGCTCTTTGTCCACCTGGTGTTCGATGGGCAGGCCATGGCAGTCCCAACCCGGCACATACGGGCAGTCATACCCCGCCATCTGTTTGGATTTAATAATAATATCTTTTAGGATCTTATTGAGGGCATGGCCCAGATGAATATTGCCGTTGGCATAGGGCGGACCGTCATGCAGCAGGTAGCGGGGCCGGCCCTGGCCCTGGAGGCGCAGCCGGCCATAGAGATCCATCTCTTGCCAACGCTGCAAGATCATCGGCTCCCGGCGGGCCAGATCAGCTTTCATGGGAAAATCGGTTTTGGGAAGGTTAAGGGTGGCCTTATAATCATCAGCCATGCCGACACTCCTGGACCTGTCAGTTCCGGCCGACCAGCTGCCGCCGCCTCTGGCCGGGAACTGCACGATTGAAAATTAAAAAAATAGTTTATCCGCATGGCTGATAAAAGTCAATAATGATCAGGCTTTCAGACTCTACGGGTTTTGAGCCCGCCAGCCGGGTTCGTTCAGGTTGGCCAGATGGTTTCAGGGCCGCCCGGCTCGGCGCCGCTACCAGGTCGGCGTAATCCGGTCCGATCACCGGTAGATTGGGCCTGGATCATTTCACCCGGACTCGTCATTACGTCAATCCCACCCCTTGGTGAGAACTGTTCCGCATCGGCGCCACGTGAGCCGTTTTCCGTTCCCTTTGACCTCACATCGGGTGGGCCTGGCCGGTGCAGGCCAGGACTTCGCTCCACAGGCGGCCGTTGGGATCAATGCGTTTGCGGGCCGAAACGGCCAGGGAGATGGGCACATGGGTGAACTGGCCGTTCCAGTAGCCGATGAGCATGTTGGTCCGCCCCGCCATACCGGCATGGGCGGCGTGATGGCCCAGATTGAGGCAGAAATAGGAATCATACGGGTTGGCCCGGACACTGCGGATGGTATAGCTCGGATCAATGTATTTCAAGGTAATATCCATGTTGATCTTTTTGAAATAGGTGTTGATCTGCTCCTTTAAAAAGATGCCGATATCACCCAGCCGGACGTTTCCCGAGGCGTCCGTTTCCCCGGATTGCTGAAAAAATTCCTGCCCGGCCCCTTCGGCCACAATAATTACGCAGTGCCGCCGCCTCTCCAGGCGGTCCCGGATTTCCCGCATGAGGCCTTCCAGGGTAAAAGGTATTTCGGGCACCAGACAAAGATTGACGTCAGCATTGGAGAGCGTAGCATAGGCGGCAATAAAGCCCGATTCCCGGCCCATGAGTTTCACCAGGCCGATGCCGTTGCGGGCCCCCAAAGCCTCCACGTGAGCCGTATAAATAGCCGTCCGGGCCTCGGAAACGGCCGTAATGAACCCAAACGAATTCTGCACAAAGGAAATATCGTTATCAATGGTTTTGGGGATGCCCACCACACCGATCTTCAGGTTGCGCTTTTTAATCTCCTCGGCGATGGCCTGAGCACCCTTTAGGGTGCCGTCGCCGCCGATGGCAAAGAGCAGGCCCATATTCATGCGCTCCAGGGTGTCCACCATCTCGCCCACATCCTGCTGCCCCCGGGAGGACCCCAAAATGGTTCCCCCTTGCAGGTAAATATCTGTCACTACTTCGGGAGTCAGCTCCAATGGCGCATGTTTGTACTTGGGCGCCAGGCCTTCAAAACCATAGCGGAACCCGAAGATGCTGCGAACCCCATAATGGTAATACAGCTCCATGACAATGTGCTGAATCACATCATTGATCCCCGGACAGAGCCCGCCGCAGGTGACAATGCCGCACTTCAGTTTGGACGGGTCAAAATAAATCTTGCGCCGGGGTCCCGCCATCTCAAAATAGGGCGGCTCCTGCCCGGCGGCAAAATACGGCTGTAATCTGTTGATCTGATATTCATACAGGACGTGTTCGTCATCATCCACGAAGCGGGCATTGGTTTTGGGCGTCTCGATACGGCACTCGCCCAGGCGCTCGATCTCAAAATCCTTCAGATCCAGGGACATGCCAAGACTCCTTTGGGGTTCCGCCAAAAAGCCATCGCTGGCTGGTGCTCAGGCATTTTCAGCCGGGAATTTTCCGTTAAAAGAAGATATCCACATCCTGCAGGGTCATCTCCTGCAACTCTATAGGCTGGGGCCGCACCTGCCAGATTTTTTCACAATATTCCCGAATGGCGCGATCAGAAGAAAATTTCCCAATCCTGGCCGTGTTCAGGATGCTTAGACGCGTCCAGCGCTCCTGATCGGCAAAAACCTGGGAAACTTCATCCTGTTTGGCCAGATACGAGGCAAAGTCGGCCAAAACCAGGTATGGGTCCTGATACAGCAGATTGTCCACGAGCGGCCGGAACAACTCCTGATCGCCATGGGCAAAATAGCCGGCGGCGATAAGATCTATGACCTCTTTGAGCGTTTCATTGCCATGGTAATAATCCATGGGATTATAGCCGCCCGCTTTCAGGTTCTGAACTTCTTCGACTGTCAGGCCAAACAGGAAAAAGTTCTCCGGCCCCACCTCCTGCCGGATCTCCACATTGGCGCCGTCCAGCGTGCCGATGGTCAGAGCGCCGTTCATGGCAAACTTCATATTGCCGGTGCCGGAGGCTTCCTTCCCCGCCATAGAAATCTGTTCCGACAGGTCAGCGGCCGGGTAGATCTTCATGGCGTTCTTCACATTAAAGTTCGGAAAAAAGACTACTTTCAGGCGGTCTTGGACCTCCGGATCATGGTTGACCACCGCGCCCACGGCGTTGATCAGCTTAATAATCAGTTTTGCCATGAAATACCCCGGGGCCGCCTTGCCGCCAAAGAGAAAGGTGCGGGGAGCGATGGCCAGAGACGGGTTTTTCTTCAGGCGCAGATACAGAGCAATAATATAAAGAACCAAAAGGTGTTGCCGTTTATATTCATGGATGCGTTTGACCAAAACGTCAAATTTGCTCTGGGGATCAACCCTGATGCCGGTGCGGGCCAGAATCACTGCGGCCAGATCTTCTTTGTTGGCCAACCGGAGCCGTTGCCAGGCCTGGCGGAAGGCTGCATCGTCAAGGTATTTTTCCAGGGCCCGCAACTCCCCAAGATCTTTCAGCCAGCCCGAGCCGATGGTATCGTTGAGCAAGGCTTTGAGACGAGGGTTGGCCAAGGCCAGAAACCGCCGGGGATCCACGCCGTTGGTAACGTTGTGGAATTTCTCGGGCCAGAGTTCATAAAAATCTTTCAGAATGGTGGCTTGCACCAATTTAGAGTGTAGCGCCGCCACCCCGTTCACCGCCCGCGAACCCACACAGGCCAGATTGGCCATGCGGACATATTTCTGGCCACCCTCATCTATCAGAGAGAGGCGGGCTACCTTCCCCTCGTCAAAGGGATATCGCAGCCGCACTTCATCTAAAAACCGCCGGTTGATCTCGTAAATGATCTCCAGGTGGCGGGGCAGGACCGCAGCAAACAACGGCAGGGGCCATTTTTCCAAGGCCTCGGGCAGCAGGGTGTGATTGGTGTAGCAAAACAGGCGCTGGGTCATGTCCCAGGCCTTTTCCCAAGGCAGACGGTGTTCATCCACCAACAGGCGCATGAACTCGGCCACCGCCACGGCCGGATGGGTATCATTGAGCTGCACCGTCCAGTGGTCGGGAAAGCTCTCCAGATCATGAAGATAAAGGAGGTGGATTCGCAGCATATCCTGGAGGGCGCAGGAACAGAAGAAATATTGCTGTTCCAAGCGCAGTCTCTTGCCCTCCAGCGGCTCATCATTGGGATAGAGAACCTTGGTCAGATTCTCCGAGACCACCTTCTCCTCCACCGCCTCGTAATAATCCCCTTTGTTAAAGGCCTCAAAATCAAAAGTCTCCACCGCCTCCGCCGACCATAGCCGCAACAGGTTGCAGGTGTTGACCTGATGGCCCAAGATGGGGGTATCATACGCCACACCCCTGACCACTCGATCGGGCAGCCAGTTCACCCGAAAACGGCCCTCGGCGTCCAGGTAGGATTCGGTGTAGCCGCCCAGCTTCACGTCAAAGGCGATCTCCGGGCGGTGGATTTCCCAGGGGTTATCCCAGTGCAGCCATTTATCGGTCCGCTCCACCTGCCAGCCGTCTTGGATTTCCTGTTGGAAGATGCCGAATTCGTAGCGCAGGCCATAGCCAACGGCCGGTATCTCCAAAGTGGCCAGCGAATCCAGGTAGCAGGCGGCCAACCGCCCCAGACCACCGTTGCCCAACCCTGGCTCCACCTCTTGATCCAGCAGGTGGTCCAAACTCCCGCCGCGGGCGGCCAAGGCCTCCCGGACTGCCTCATAGATGCCAAGATTGAGGAGATTTTTGCCCAAATGCGGCCCCAATAGGTACTCAGCAGAAAAGTAGCAGACCACCCGGGCCTTTTCCTCGGCCAAAGCCATGACCGTGTTGACCCAGCGGTGCAGCAGGCGTTTGCGCACAGTCAGGGCCAGGGCTTCATAAATATCCCGGGCCGATGCCGCCTGGGGGACCTTACCTTTCTGGTAAAAAAGGGTTTCCGCCACATCCTGGGCAATACTCGCCAACGACAGGCTGGTGGACTGATACTGATCACATTCGTCTCTTTTCGACCCTGCCATATCTCCTTCCCCACTGCTGGCATATTCGGCTGGCATATTCCCCGGCCGCGCTCTTGGATCGGCACAGCCTTTGCTGGGCATATCATATCAGTAAAAAATGCATCCGGGCAAATAGATTCAAAACAGCAACGATGTCTTTTCTCTGAGGACTTTGGTCCTAGCCAGCGGTGAAGTTTGCTGAAATCTGGAGAGTCTGATATAATAATTATATTTTGACAATTTTCTATCAATCCTTTATCGATGCCCCCATCGATCCTTGTCAACAACAGGCGCTTCCCTCGGCACGGCGAAAAGTTGAAAGCCGGGGACTTGCCGGCGAGTGAGCCGATTTGGCAGTAGCCATAACCATTCAGCCCAGAGGGGCGTTGTGTCCGTGGACCTGATGGGAACGGCAAGAAATCTCAGACAGCGGCGCATTTTTCTTGACTATTGGATTTTTTTTATTAACTTATGTAGTATACGCGTAACCACCAACCATTTTGCAAAGGAGGGGAAAGTATGCGGTCCAAAATCGCAGTGGTTCTGGTCTTAACGATGGCGGTATCATTGCTCGCCAGTGTGGCGATCGCCGACAAACTGATCTGCATTTCCAACAAAGATCTAAAGGGCGAGCTGACGGTCGGTGAGTGCCTGGCCCGGGGTGACAAGTTTGCCGTCGTCGATAAATACGGCGTCCCCCAGGTTCTGGAAGGAGAAGCCCTGGCCGTCTTCAAGGCCCTGAATCCCGGCGCCCTGCAAATGAAGGCCTATGGCATGGGCAACATTAAGGCTGCCCCTGAAATCCCGGTCATTCAGGATCGGACTCCGTAACAGAATAAAGTTGGAAACCCTGGTTTAGGGTGGATTGGGATACAAATTTTCCTTAAAAATCACAAGCCCCTGAAGCGACCCTTCAGGGGCTTGACGCGTCCGGCCTCAAAGCGGAACAGAACAGTCAATCATGCGCCTTCGGTTTAATCAGGATTATAGAACCGGTAGGCACAGACCTCCAGGTCGGTAAGCACAGACCTCCAGGTCAGTAGGCACAGACCTCCAGGTCGGTAGGCACAGACCTCCAGGTCAGTAGGCACAGACCTCCAGGTCTGTGCCACAATGAATTTCCATGAACAGGAATCTGTTCAACAAGCGCCTTCCGGTCAGGAGGCCAAAAGCCAGAGCCCCCTTCTGTTCTCCGCTGTGGAACAGGTTCCCAAAAAGGTCGCGGGTCAATCCTCCGAGTTAACCTGGATGATTTTCCAG
>CALGOE010000093.1 GCA_937958145.1 uncultured Desulfobacca sp. | reverse complement strand
AAGCAATTCCACCTCCTTGTCCGACCATGGCTTCCATCCCGCTCCGGCCCGGGGAAATGATCCAGGGGAGATAAAAAAACTTGACAGCGATTTACAAGTGAATAATAATAGTTGCGACTTCCGAGCGAGGCACGCGGCTCGCCCGGGCAAAGGAGGGAGCCCCGGCCATGGCCCTGACCAAAGAAAAGGTAATCAGCAACATCTCCGAGCAGCTCGGCCTCAGTAAACCAGAGGCCCGCAACGCCGTGGAACGGGTCCTGGAGCTCATCAAAACAGCCTTGGCCCGGGAAGAGGACGTCCTCATCAGTGGTTTTGGCAAGTTCAGCGTCCGCCACAAAAATTCCCGCCGTGGCCGCAATCCCCAAACCAAAGAGGATCTCATCCTCCGGGCCCGTCGGGTCGTCGTCTTCAAGACGTCCGGGGTTCTCCGGCAACGCCTGAATCCTTCGTCCAAAGACTAACCGGCTGCCGCTCATCACCCCCCTGAAAAAACTGCCCCGTTGTTCGCCGAGTCGCCGCATTGCCCCTACCTGCCGCCAGCGTGCCTGGCCAAAAACCAGTGGAGAGGCCCGACTGCCCATGATATACTGTTCCAAGATGGGCCTGGTGGACCTCTGCCAATGCCTGCGCCGCCACTCGTCCGCCGGCGAGAAGGGACGCTGGCGAGGCAGCCCCGGTCGCTCTCCTTAGGAAGTAGGCCCCATTGTGAAGCAACTTATTGAAATAAAGGTAAATTTGCGCAAGGGCAGAAATTGCCGGCAGTAAAAAGTTATTGTATCAACTCATTGCCGGCGCATGCTTAGAGCCCCGTAAGAGGACGGAAACGATGAATTTTCCCTGCACCCGGCGGTGCTTTCTCCAGGCCGGGCTCATGGGCCTGGGTCTGTTGGGACTGCCGGGACTGGCCCGGATGGGCTCTGCCCAGGAAGTTCGCTTCGGCTATGTCCAGCCCGCGCCTGCCCTTTTCGCCACGGTTTTGGCCAACGGCAATATCCGCTGTGAACTGTGCCCCCGGCATTGTGAGGTTCTGGAGGGTGATCGGGGGGAATGCGGCGTGCGGGAAAACCGGGGCGGCCGCTATATCACCGTGGCTTACGGCAACCCTTGTGCAGTCCATATTGACCCCATCGAAAAGAAGCCGCTCTTTCACGTGCTGCCCGGCACCGGTTCCTATTCCTTGGCCACAGCCGGTTGCAACCTGCATTGCACATTCTGCCAGAATTGGGAAATCTCTCAGGCCCGGCCCGAGGAGACGTATAACTTTGCCCTCAGCCCCGAGGCTATTGTCCAGGCCGCGCAACGGACCGGCTGCCCCACCATTGCCCACACCTATGTGGAGCCCATGATTTTTTATGAATATATGCGCGACATCGCCCGTCGGTCTCAAGCTGCCGGGATCATCACCGTCTGCCACACCGCGGCCTATATCAATCCGAAGCCTTTGGAGGAACTCTGCCCCCTGCTGCAGGCGGCCTGTGTGGATCTGAAAGGCTTTACCGAAACCTTTTACCGGGATCTCGTGGGGGCCACCCTGACCCCGGTTTTAGAGGCCCTGAAAATCCTGCGGCGGCAGGGCGTACATATTGAAATCGTCAACCTGGTGATCCCCCAATACAACGACAATCCCACGGATCTGGCCGCCATGTGCACGTGGATTCGCGATGAGTTGGGACCCTTGACGCCGTTGCACTTCTCCCGCTTCTATCCGCTGTATAAAATGAAACACCATTACCCGACGCCACTGAGCACTTTGGAGAAGGCCCGGGAAATCGCCCGCAAGCAGGGCCTCAAGTATGTCTACCTGGGGAACGTGCCGCAACACCCCGCTGAAAACACCTATTGCCATCATTGCCAGCAATTACTCATTTCCCGCCGGGGCTATCAGGTAGGTGAGATGAACATAAAAGACGGGGCCTGCCGTTTCTGTGGCGCGGCGATCCCGGGCATCTGGTCCAGGCCGGCCCAACGGCCTGGGGAGAAGACCGCAACGGGCTGACAGAGACCGTTAACTTAAGACACCATCTTAGATTAAGTAATTAACCTATTGTATTCATTTTTAGATTAATTAGAGGACAGCCGCTGCCGTGCCCTGCCGTTGTGGCCTTGTCGGCCTGCCCAATGTGGGCAAATCCACCATTTTTAATGCCCTGACCGGCGGTCAGGCGGAGGTGGCGGGATATCCCTTCACCACCATTGCTCCCCAAGTGGGCATCGTGCCGGTGCCTGATCCCCGCCTCGAGACCCTGGGCCGCTTGTTGCAGCCCCCCAAACTCACCCCCACCACCATTGAGTTTGTGGATATCGCCGGTCTCATCGAGGGGGCCAGTCAGGGGGAGGGGTTGGGCAACCAGTTCCTGGCCGCGATCCGGGATGTGGATCTGTTGGTTCAGGTGGTGCGCGCCTTCGAGGCGCCGGACATCCCCCATGTCGCCCCGACCATCGATCCGGTGCGGGACGTGGGCATCATTGACACAGAACTTTTGTTGGCCGATCTGGAGATGCTCCGGCGTCACCTTCTCAAGGTGGAAAAGATTGCCAGAGCCGGGGAAAAAAAGGCCCAGGCGCAGCTGCAGTTTCTGCAGCGCCTGGAGGCCTTTCTTAATCAGGGCCAGTGGGCCCGGGAATTTCCCGCCGCGGCCGGCGACGAGTCCTGGTGGCACGATATTCCCTTGTTGACCCGGAAGCCCTCCCTTCTGGTGGCCAATATCAGTGAGCAGGAATGGCGGGAGCAGCGCTTCCTGCCTGCCCTCCAGGAGCTGGCGGACCGACGCCGGATCCCCCTGATCCCTCTTCTGGGCGACCTGGAGGCCGAATTGCAGGACCTGCCGGCGGAGGAGCGCCAGGCATTTTTAGCCGCGGCCGGTTTCCCGGAATCGGGCCTGACCCGACTCATTCGGGCCAGTTATGACCTGCTGGGTCTCATCACCTTTTATACCATTGTCGGCGCCGAGGTCCGGGCCTGGACCGTTCCGGCCGGCACGCCGGCAGCCCGCGGCGCCGGTCGGATCCATTCCGATATGGAAAAGGGTTTTATCAAGGCCGAGATCATGGCTTTTGCCGATCTGGTGCGTTTGGGCCATCCGGCCAAGGTTAAGGAAGCCGGCCTCGTCCATGTGGAAGGTCGGGATTATCTCCTGCAGGACGGCGATATTGTCCTTTTCCGCTTCCAGACCCGGTGAACCGCCATGCCGCTGCCCAGCCCGGAATCCTGCCGCAATGGCCTCAATGCAGTTCTGGACTTTTTCTTTCCGCGCTTCTGCCTTTTTTGCCAGAGCCCCCTGCCGGTAACAGAACCGGGCTTGACCTGTGCCCCCTGCCTGGCCGCCTTGCCTGTTCTGCCCCGGCCCCGTTGTCGCTGCTGCGGGGCGCCGTTTCGCAGTCCTCTTGGCGGCGAGCGCCTCTGTCAGGCCTGTCTGCGCCAACCGCCGCCGTTTGACCGGGCCCGGGCCGTATTCTTCTATGAGGGCCCGATTCTGGAAGCCATCCACCGCTTTAAATATCAACGCCAACTGCTCTTTGGCAGGTTTTTGGGACAAACCCTGAAACAGGCCCCGGAAATCACCGAAATCATGGCTGCCGCCCAGCTCCTGGTGCCGGTGCCGCTGCATACCCGGCGTCTGCAATGGCGGGGTTTTAATCAAGCCCTGCTCCTGGCCCAACATTTTCGAGGCATACCTGTGGCCCGGGATCTTCTCATCCGGGTGCGGGCTACCCTGCCCCAGGTGGGCCTTTCGGCCCGGGAGCGGTTGGCCAATGTCAAGGGTGCCTTTCTGGTCCGCCGGCCTGAACTCGTTGCCGACAAAAATGTGGTGCTCGTGGATGATGTGTTTACCACCGGCGCTACGGTGGCCGAGTGCAGCCGGGTTTTGCGTCGGGCCGGGGCGGCGCGCCTTGAGGTCGTCACCGTGGCGCGAGTCGGCTATGCCTGATCACCCTACTGCTCTCTTGAAAATCCTGTCCTGGGCCGAAGCCCGCCGCCGGATCGAACACCTGCAGGCTCTGGGCCGCCGGGTCGTCTTCACCAATGGCTGCTTTGATCTGCTCCACGTCGGTCATGTCCGCTACTTGCAGGCCGCCCGCTCCCTGGGAGATTTCCTGGTGGTGGGTCTCAATGACGATGATTCGGTGCGCCGTTTGCACAAAGGTCCTGGCCGTCCTTTGGTGCCCCAGGCTGAACGGGCCGAAGTTTTGGCTGCCCTGGCTTGCGTGGACGCGGTGGTCATTTTTAGTCAGGACACCCCGTTGGAGCTGATCCTGACTCTCCGCCCCGATGTCCTGGTTAAAGGGGGGGATTATACCCCGGAGACGATCGTCGGCCGGCCCGAAGTCCTCTCCTGGGGCGGCGAAGTGCACGTCATCCCCTTTGTCCCCGGCCATTCCACCAGCGCTCTGATCAGGCGCATCCTGGCGACCGCAAGAGAAAGCTGGGGCTCTTGAGCAGAGGGGCTGAAAGTATGAGAGACGAGGGCAGGGAAAACTGGAAAGGGGGAGGGAAAATGCCAGAGGTGGATCAGCTTTGCCTGCCAGCCAGAAAGAAGCAAGGTTACCAAGGCCGCGCGCCGGGGGGAAACCTTGCGGCTCCCCCCGGGCGAGATTTGGCCACGACCTGCTAACGCCGTTGGCCGGCCACCTGCTCCGGGGTCACGGCTCCGGCCTGGTTGTCCCAGGCCTGGCGGATATAGGTCACGACCGCGGCAATCTGCTTATCATTCAGGCGCGACTGCCAGGCCGGCATCCGCCCCATGCTGCCTTGGCGGCCTTCCAGAATGATCTGGATGACCCCCTGCGGGTCGCCGGTGACGAAGCTGTTCTTGGTCAAGGCCGGAAAGACATTGGGCAGGCCCTGGCCGTTGGCTCGGTGGCAGGAAGCACAGTGAGCCGCATAAACCTCCTGGCCGGCTTGAAAAAGCCCGGCCTTTTCCTGGGCCGCGGCCCCTGCCGCCAGAATCATCATGAGGGCCAGGGCAGCGCCACTCTTCAGAAGACCCTTTCTCGCCATCATCACTCCTTTGCCGTTCACGGCTGCCGCAGCCCGTCAACTTGATTACGGAAAGGTTAACTAGGGTGCGGGCTCTCGGGATAGATACGGAAGTCGTTAAAACTGAATGTCAAAAATAGAACTGATGGAGTCCTCGTGATGGATGTTGGTTATGGCTTTACAAAAGAGG
>CALGOE010000092.1 GCA_937958145.1 uncultured Desulfobacca sp. | reverse complement strand
CATCAGGGGTTCAGGCGGTCCATGAGGCGGGGGAAGGGGATGGCCTCCCGGACGTGGTGCAGGCCGCAGATCCAGGCCACCAGGCGTTCCAGGCCCAGGCCAAAGCCGCTGTGGGGCACGCTGCCATAGCGCCGCAGGTCCAGGTACCATTCCAGGGGTTCCTGGGGCAGGTTGTGTTCCTGGAGCCGGGTCAGCAGGGCGGTCAGATCATCCTCCCGTTGCGAGCCGCCGATAATTTCCCCCACCCCTTCGGGCGCCAGGACGTCCACGCACAGGACGGTGCGGGGATCGGCTGGATCCGGCTTCATGTAAAAGGCCTTGCATTCCTTGGGATAGTGAGTGATCATGACCGGCCGGTCAAAGGATTGGGAGAGAAAGGTCTCTTCCGGTGCGCCCAAATCGTCGCCCCAGGCGACCTCATGGCCGGCTGCGGTTAGGCGCTGAATGGCCTCGGTGTAGGTGAGGCGGGGGAAGGGGGGCTGAATGGCCATGAGCGGGGCCAGGGGGCGCTCCAGCAGGTCCAGTTCGGCCCGGCGGTTGGCGAGGACTTGGGCGACCAGATGGCAGATAAGGGCTTCGGCCAGGGCCAGGATGTCCGGCAGTTCGGCAAAGGCGATCTCGGTTTCCAGCATCCAGAATTCGGTCAGGTGCCGCCGGGTCTTGGATTTTTCGGCCCGGAAAGTGGGGCCGAAGCAGTAGACCCGGCCCAGGGCCATGGCTGCGGCCTCGAGATAGAGTTGACCGCTCTGGGTGAGATAGGCCTTGCGGTCGCCGAAATAGTCGGTGGCGAACAGCGTCGTGGTGCCTTCGCAGGCGGTGGGGGTAAAGATGGGTGTATCCACCAGGACAAAACGGCGCTGGTGAAAAAACTCCCGACAGGCATGGCTGATTTCATCCCGGATCCGGAGGATGGCCTGCTGCCGCGGGCTGCGCAGCCAGAGATGACGATGGTTCAGGAGAAAATCGATGCCGTGCTCTTTGGGGGCAATGGGGTAATCCTGGGCCAGATGCAGCGGCGCCACTGCCGACAGATCCAGTTCATAGCCGCCGGGGGCCCGAGGTTCGGCCCGCACGACGCCGCGGATCAGCAGCGAGGATTCCTGGGTGAGGCGGTCAAAGGCGGCAAAATCTTCGTCCGGAATTTTGTTTTTGACCATAACCCCCTGCACCAGGCCGGTGCCGTCCCGGAGGAGGAGAAAGCGGACCTTGCCGCTGGAGCGCTTGTTATACAGCCAGCCCCGGAGGGTGACTTCCTGGCCCACCAGAGTGGGAAGATCCTCAATATAGGCGAAGGGTGGCATCGGTGTGGACATAGAACGATCCGGGCTGCCAGGGTCCATGGCAAGGAAGTAGGTGCTGCCGGCCGGCAACCGGTAATCAGCACCGGTTAGAGCATGATTTTGATGAGGGCCCGTTTGCGGGCATCTTTCATCTGTTCGGAGAAGAGTTTCAGGAGCTGTTCCCGCTCCAGGATCTGGACAATCTGCGGCCGGACTTCGTCGAGACTGATCACCTGATTCATGCGGGCTTCCATTAATTTAATGATCTGAAAGCCTTGAGGCGTTTTCAGGGGGACGACTTCACCGGGTTTCAGGTTGGCCAGAAATTCGAAAAATTTCGGATCAAGATCGGCCTGACGGACAAAGCCCAGGTCGCCGCCCGGCATAGTGGGACCGGGTTTGGAGTATTCCTGGATGAGTTTGTCAAAATCCTCGCCTTGCTGAGCGGCGATGAGGGCCTTTTCGGCTTGGGCCCGGACCTCTTCCTGTTGTTCGGGGGTGGCATCGGGGGCGATGGGCAGGGCGATGATCTTGATATGGACCCGGTTTTCCGGGGTCGTGTAGTGAGCCTCATAGAAACGTTTGATATCGGCCTCGGTGACCTTGGGTTTTTCTTTGACCAGGATGGCCATGAGCCGGTCCAATTGGATCTGTTCGATGAGTTGTTGGCGCAGTTGTTCCATGGTCATGCCATCTTTGGCCAGGGCTTTTTTCAGGGCTTCATCGTCGGCAAAGCCGTTGCGTTGTTTGATGTCGTCCAGGGCTTTGCGCAGGTCCTTTTCCGGCACGGTCATGCCGTAGCGTTTGGCTTCCTCCTTGGCCAATTTGCGGTCGATGAGCATGTCCAGGGTCTGGCGGCGATAGGCCTCGTTGTCGGGGGCCGCCTGGCCGCCGGAGGTGGTCCGTTGATATTTCATGGCCTGTTCCAGTTCCGATAAGGTGATGATCTCGTTATTCACCTGGGCGACGATTTTGTCGACAATCTTGGCGGCAGCCGGGAGAGGCCACAATGCAGAGAGCACAGCGGCAAAACAGAGCAGGGCAAAGCTGTTCATGAGTGCAGTTCCTTGGGCGCAGCAGCGCCCGGGCTGGAGGTTGTTCTCTCGGCAATAACAAATAAATCGAGTTCTTTCAAGAAATTTTTCAGGCGTTGCAGAGGGGGGCCGGGTTCCTGGAAATGTATCCGGAGTTGATTATCCGGGGTTAATTGATAGCGTCGGGGGCGTTTTAGGACTGCGGCCACGAGGCGTTCCTGATCCAGGTGGTGTTGTTCGGCTAATTTTATTGTTATCAGGCCGTTTTTCATATCCAGGCGTTTAATGCCCACTTGGCGCAGGACCCCTTTGGCCCGGACGATTTCCAGGAGATTGGCCGCCTCGGGGGCCAGGGGGCCGTAGCAGTCCAATAATTCGGCGGCGATGGCGTCGATCTCTTCGTGGGCCAAACGGCCGCTGAGGCGCCGATAGAGCATGAGTCGCTGGTCGATATCGGGGATGTAGGTTTCGGGCAGATAGGCTGCCAGGGGCAGGTGCAGTTCGGGGTCGGGGGTCAGGTCCTGGGGCTGCCCTTTGAGGCGGTTGATCTCCTCTTCCAGGAGCTGCAGGTACAATTCGTAGCCGACTTCGGCGATATGCCCTGATTGGGCGGCGCCCAGCATGTTGCCGGCCCCGCGAATCTGCAGATCATGGAGGGCGATTTTAAAACCGGAGCCCAGTTCGGTGAATTCCATCAGGGCTTTGAGTCTTTTTTGGGCTTCCGGGTTGAGGTGTTCTTCTTCGGGTACCAGGAGATAGGCGTAGGCCTGTTCCCGGCCCCGTCCCACCCGGCCCCGGAGCTGGTAGATTTGGGCCAGCCCCAGGGTATGGGCCCGGTTGATAATGATGGTGTTGGCCGCGGGGATGTCCAGGCCGGCCTCGATGATGGCGGTGCAGACCAGCACATCCACTTCCTGGCGCCAGAAGCGCCACATGACGTCTTCCAAGGCTTTTTCCGGCATCTGGCCGTGGGCCATGGCGATCCGGGCGGCGGGGACCAGGCGTTGCAGGTAAGCGGCATAGGAGGCCAGGTTCTGCACCCGGTTGTGGACAAAGAAAACCTGGCCGCCCCGGTTTAGCTCCCGGAGGATGGCCTCCTGGATGATCCGGTCGTCGGGACGGCAGAGGTAGGTGCGGATGGCCATGCGGTCGGCCGGCGGTGTATTGATGATGCTCATTTCCCGCAGGCCGGTCATGGACATCTGCAAGGTCCGGGGGATGGGAGTGGCGGTGAGGGTCAGGACATCGATCTGCTGCCGCAGATGTTTGAGCTTTTCCTTGTGGCTGACGCCGAAGCGCTGTTCTTCATCGACGATTAAGAGGCCCAGGTCCTTAAAATGGACGTCCTTTTGGAGCAGGCGGTGGGTACCGATAATAATATCAATTTTGCCGGCGGCCAGGTCCGCCAGGATTTGGCGTTGCTCTTTCGGGTTTTTAAAGCGGCTGAGGACCTGGACTTTGAGCGGGTAGGGTTGCAGCCGTTTTTGAAAGGTGGCACAGTGCTGTTCGGCCAGAACGGTGGTGGGCACCAGGAAGGCGACCTGGCGGCCGTCCATGGCGGCCCGAAATGCGGCCCGGAGGGCGACCTCGGTCTTGCCGTAGCCCACATCGCCGCAGATGAGTCGGTCCATGGGGCGGTCCCGGCTCATATCTTCATAGACTTCCTGGATGGCATTGAGCTGATCCGGGGTTTCCTCAAACTCAAAGGTTGCCTCGAACTCCCGCAGCACCGGATCCGGAGGTGAGAACTGGTATCCTGGCACCACCCGGCGGGCGGCATAGAGCTCCACCAGCTCCCGGGCGATTTTCTCGACGGCCTTGCGGACCCGTTTTTTGGTTTTTTCCCAGGCTTTGCCTCCCAGGCGATCCAGGGGTGGAATGCTGTCGCCGGGGCCCAGATATTTTTGTACCAGGTTAAGGCGGTCAACGGGCAGATAGAGCTTGTCGCCGCCTAAGTATTCCAGGGCCAGGTAATCGTTGACTTCCTGACCGTGGGTTAATTTTACCAAGCCCCGGTAGAGGCCGATGCCGTGGTCCACATGGACGATGGCATCGCCCACCTGCAGGTCATTGAGGGAGGTGAAAAACTGCAGGGGTCGGGCGGTCTTGCGCTTGGGGGTTTCTCTGGCGGCGCCCAGGACTTCTTCTTCGGTAATGATGATGAGGGCTTCGGCCAACCATTGAAAGCCGGCGGAGAGGCCGTCCCAGGTCAGGTCTAAAACTCCGGGGCGGCCCCAACGGGGGGTTGCGGTCAGTTCGCCCTGGACCTGACGATCGGCCAACAGCAGGTGGAGCCGCTCGGCCTGGGAGCGGCTGCGGCAGACGATGACGACCTGGAAACCGCTGGCCAGCCACTCCTGCAGGTGGGCTGCCAAAGGGGGCAGGAGGCGTCCGGCTTCGGCGCCGGCGGTGGCCAGTTGGGAGGCCAGATCGGCATTGGCCGAGACCGTAAAGGTGAAGACGTGGGTCGGCGGCGTCGCCGGGGTGCTGAAGGGGGTGACATGGCAGTTCAGGGTCTGGTGGTGCGCCAAGGTTGGCTGCCAATCCAGGAGCGGCCGCTCCTCACTGCGGTTCAGGGGCGCGGCGGGCAGGAGATTGGCAGCCATGACGTGGCGGATATTGATTGGGTCCCAGAAGACCACCAGGGCCGAGTCGGGCAGGTAATCGACCAAGGTTTCGATTTTTTCGAAAAAATAAGGCAGGTAGCGTTCGATGCCGGGAAAATGCTCCCGGCGTTGGCAGAATTCCAGCACCCGGTTATTTTTGACGCTGCGCAGGCGGTGGCTGGCCAGCCGTTGGCTCTGGGGGTCGAGGAAGACTTCGCTGACCGGGAGCACAACGACGTCCTCGAGGTGCTGGGCCGAGCGCTGGCTGGCCGGGTTGAAGGTCCGGATGGATTCTACGGTATCGCCCCAGAATTCCAGCCGGATGGGATCGGGGCTGAGGGGCGGGAAAAAGTCAATGACGCCGCCGCGGACGCTGTAATCGCCGCGTTCTTCCACGAGCGGACGGCGGGTATAGCCCCCGGCCTGTAAATGGGCGATGAATTTTTCCCGGTCCAGCTCCATACCGACGACGAGGTATTCGGTGACCGCGGCCAAGCGGTCCCGGGGGGGGAGGGGTTGGGCCAGGGCCAGGGCGGTGGCAATGACAATCGGTCTACTGGCACCGCTGGCGAGCGTATATGCTGCCTCTAGCCGGGCGCTGGCGGTTTGCAGGTCCGGCGTCAATTCGACGAAGGGCAGATTTTCATAGCCGGGGAAAGTCAGAATAGTCTGACTGGCGGCGTCTGCGGCAGTCAGGAAGAAGCTGAGATCCCGGAAGAAACTGGTCTGCAGGTCGGCCTCGGGGGTGATGAGCAGGATGGGACGGCGCAGCTCGGCCCACAACCTGGCCAGAGACCAGGCCGCGGCCGATGGCGTCAGGCCGTAGAGCTCCAACGGCGAGTCGCCGCGGGCGATGGCCGACGCCAGATGCGCTACAGTGCGATTGGGAGAAGACATGGATCGGAAATTCAAATCAGGGCGGGCAAATCTGTTGAGACGTCTTTTTAATGCTGAAACCTGCCCCCTTTTTGTATATAATTCCTGGCAATCATCGGGATGGATGGATAACCCCGAACGTTCGGTTCTGTTTATGCCATTGTAGTATAAAAATAGGGCCGCTGGCAAGAAAAAGCAAGTATCCGGCCAGGTTAACGACAGGACTGGCCAACGGAAAACGGTTGCCCCGCCGGCAACCGCAGCCGGGCAAGAATCTGCCCGGAGACACTCGTTTGCACCCGAAAACTAAGGAGGAGAAAACGTATGAAGATAACCCGCATCGCCCATCTCGGCATTGCAGTCAAGGACCTGGAGCCGGTGAAAAAACTCTATGGAGAAAACCTGAATCTGCATGGCCACCACGAAGAGGTGGTGGAATCCCAGAAGGTAAAAGTCAGCTTTTTCCAGGTGGGGGAGACCAACATTGAGCTGCTGTTGGCCACCAGCCCCGACAGCCCGGTGGCCAAGTATGTGGAAAAGAATGGTGAAGGTATTCACCATATTGCCTTTGAGGTGGAGGATATTGATGCGGCGGTGGAGGAACTGAAAGCTGCGGGGGTGCGCATGATTGATGAGAAGCCCCGGGAAGGGGCCCACGGCGCCCGCATCGCCTTTATTCATCCCAAATCCACGCACGGGGTTCTCATCGAATTATGCCAACACGCCGCCGGCCATTAACTCCGGCCCGGGAACCGTTGCCAAGGGGGGAGAAGAGGCTGCCGGCCCTATTGGCGCAGGTGCATGTTAATGTGCCCTTCGGCCTGTTGTGGGAGCGATATCTCCCCCTTTTCCTGGAGCAGCGCCTGAACCCGGAGATCGGCCTGGACGGTCCCAGTCTGGACCGTTTCACCCGGTCGGAGTTCGGCCGGGTGGCCGCGCAGTTGCACCGAGCCGGTCTGAAGATTACCGTGCACGCCCCTTTTCAGGACTTGCTGCCCGGCGCCTTGGATCGTCATATTCTGGCCGCCACCCGGGCCCGACTGCAGGAGGCCTTTGACCTGCTGGAGATCTTTCAGCCGCGCAGCATCGTCTGCCATCTGGGCTTTGAGGCCCGGCATTACACCGGGGTGGAGGACCGTTGGCTGGCCCACAGCCTGGGGACCTGGGAGCCCCTGGCCGAACAAGCCGCCCGCTATGGCACGCTGGTGACCCTGGAGAACGTCTATGAGACGGATCCCACTCTGATCAGGCGGTTTTTTGCCCGGGTGGCGGCCCCTAATGTCCGGATGTGTCTGGATGTGGGCCATTTACAGGCCTTTGGCGGCGGCGACTTTGAGCTTTGGCTGGCAGAGCTGGGGGATCTGGTGGGCCAGTTGCATCTGCACGACAATCAGGGCCAGCAGGACGAGCATCTGGCTCTGGGACAGGGTGTCATTCCCCTGGCGCGGGTTTTGTCTTTCTTTGCGGCGCAGCGGCCGCTGGTAACATTAGAGCCGCATCAGGCCAACAGTCTGGAGCCCTCGCTGCAGTACCTGGCCCAACACTGGCCCTGGTAAAAAAAGGGCGCCACCTGGCGCCCTGGTTGATCGGCAACAGACCCTGGTACTTACACTTTGACGACGTTGGTTGCCTGCGGCCCTTTGGCTCCCTGGCTCAACTCGAATTCCACTTCATCATTTTCTTTCAGGGTGCGGAATCCTTGGGCTTGAATGTTGGAGTAATGCACAAAGACTTCCGGCCCGTCGTCTTGTTTGATGAAACCCCAGCCTTTGCTTTCGTTAAAAAACTTTACTTTACCTCGATACTTCATTGCTCCTCCTCGGTAATACCAATGCCGCCTGCAAATCTTTGGCTAGGGCAAGGATGGGGGCCGTGGGCTGGCAAAAGGGGAACCGGGCTTCCCGATTTTGTCAGGGTATCCTGATAACTTCCATTACTCACTAGCCAAACCGCCAAAACAGCCCATCAATACCACACTTGACGAAAATTGTCAAACATTATTGGAGAACTGGCGCTGGCTTGATATTTGTCAGAAATAATCAGAGGTTGAGCGTTATGCCAGTGTCGGCGCGGGGTCTTTATCCGTTTGACAAAGCGGGGCATTTTTGATGTAATGACTTTGGCAAAGATTTGCAGGCGCGGCCAGGAAAGGACTAGGACATGGAAGAATTTCCCCGTTTACAACGACTGCCGGAATATGTATTTGCTACGGTCAACGCCCTGAAGATGGAGGCCAGGCGACGGGGTGAGGATATCATTGACCTGGGGATGGGGAACCCGGATCTGGCGACCCCGCCCCATATTGTCGACAAGTTAATTGAGGCGGCCAAATTAGGGCATAACCACCGCTATTCCGCGTCCAAGGGGATTCCGAAGTTACGGCAGGCCATTGCCGATTGGTACAAGCGGCGTTTTGATGTGGACATTGATCCGGAAACCGAGGCCATAGCCACCATCGGCGCCAAAGAAGGGCTGTCGCACCTGGTGTTGGCCACCACCGGCCCGGGCAACGTGGTCTTGGTGCCCAACCCCACGTATCCGATTCATGCTTATTCGGTGGTCATTGCCGGGGCAGATCTGGTGAGCATTCCGCTGGATCCGGACCGGGATTTCTTTGAAGACATGACCACCATCACCCGACTGATCCGCCCCCGGCCGACCATGTTGATCATATCGTATCCGCACAATCCCACGACCATGGTGGTGGACCTGGACTTTTTTAAGAAGATCGTGGCCTTTGCCCATGAGCACGGGATCTTGGTGGTTCACGATTTTGCGTATGCTGATCTGGTTTTTGATGATTATGTGGCGCCCAGTTTCCTGCAGGTGCCGGGGGCCAAGGATATCGGCGTGGAGCTGTTCTCCCTGTCCAAAAGCTATAATATGCCGGGTTGGCGCATGGGGTTTGTCTGCGGCAACAAAAGGCTGGTGCACGCCCTGACCCGGATTAAGAGTTACCTGGATTACGGGGTGTTCCAACCCATTCAGATTGCCAGTATCATTGCCTTAAACGGCCCGTATGACTGTGTGCAGGAGATCGTGGCGACCTATAAAGAGCGGCGGGATGCCCTCTGTCGGGGTTTGAACCGCATCGGTTGGAAGATAGAGCCGCCCAAAGGCACCATGTTCGTCTGGGCCAAGATCCCCCGCCGTTACCGGCACCTGGGTTCGGTGGAGTTCTGCAAGATGCTCATCCGGGAGGCCAAGGTGGCCGTGTCGCCGGGCCTGGGGTTTGGCGAATACGGGGATGAATACGTGCGGTTTGCCCTGGTGGAGAATACGCATCGGATCAACCAGGCCGTGCGGGGGATGCGCCAAGTATTGCAGGGCAAGAAGGCATGAGGCCCGTTGGCGTCGGTTTGATCGGTTTCGGCACG
Source organism: uncultured Desulfobacca sp. (assembly GCA_937958145.1). GTDB lineage: Bacteria > Desulfobacterota > Desulfobaccia > Desulfobaccales > Desulfobaccaceae > Desulfobacca. Next base: position 5,419 of record CALGOE010000092.1, on the reverse strand, counting down.
GTGGGGAGCGGCGTGGTGCGACTGTTGCTGGAACACCCGGACCGATTTCAGCGGCGTTTGGGTTTTCCCCTTATTCTCAAGAAAATCGCTGATATAGACTTAGAGCGGCCGCGGCCGGTGGCGGTGCCGCCGGGGCTTTTGACCCGGCGGGCCCAGGAGATCATTGACGATCCGGACATTGACATCGTCATTGAGTTAATGGGGGGCACCACCGAGGCCCATGATCTGGTGCGGGCGGCCATAGCCCGGGGCAAGCATGTGGTCACGGCCAATAAGGCACTCCTGGCCCTGCACGGCAATGAACTCTTCCAGGCGGCGGCGGCGGCGGGGGTGGCCATCGGTTATGAGGCCAGCGTTTGCGGGGGCATTCCCATTATTCTGACCCTGCGCCAGGGGCTGGCGGCCAATGCCATCCAGGAAATCTTCGGTATTCTGAACGGTACCTCCAATTATATCCTGAGCAAAATGGCTTCGACGGGGGTTTCCTTCCAGGAGGCCCTGCAGGAGGCCCAGGCCCAGGGTTTTGCCGAAGCTGACCCGACCCTGGATGTGGAGGGATTCGACGCGGCCCATAAGCTGGCGTTACTGATGGCTCTGGCGTATGGGGCCCAGATCGATTTCGGCAGTATCCATGTGGAGGGTATCAGCCGCATCGAACCGCTGGACATCCAGTTTGCCAAAGAATTCGGTTATCAGATCAAGCTCTTGGCCATCACCCGGGACGACGGCCAGCAGGTGGAGGCGAGGGTCCATCCCACCATGATCCCCCAGGACCACATTATGGCCAGCGTTGTGGGGGTGCATAATGCCGTTTATATCACCGGGGACGCGGTGGGATCCATTCTCCTCTACGGCCGGGGGGCCGGGATGATGCCCACGGCCAGCTCGGTGGCGGCTGATCTCATTGAATTGGCCTATGCGGTCCGCAACGGTCGCCAGGGTTGGATTCCGGCTTTGGGGGTGGCCGACGCGGCCAGCAACCGCCGTTTGGTGAAACCGCTGGCAGACATCCTGACCAATTATTACATCCGCTTTGCGGCCCAGGACCGGCCGGGGGTGTTGTCAAAGATCTCGGGGATCCTGGCCAAATACCAGATCAGCATTGCGGCGGTGATCCAGAAAGGGCGGGGGCAGCGCGGGGCGGTGCCCATTGTCATGATCACTCACGAGGCCCGGGAGGCCAATGTCCAAAAAGCGCTGCAGGAGATTGAACATCTGGATGTGGTGACGGAGGCTGCGGCCATTATCCGCATTGAAGATCCCAATCTGGACGCAGCCCAGATTTAGAGCCGGCTGTCTTGGCCGCGACCGCCCGGTTCTACCAGAGGCGGCCCCGGCAAGGGCCAAAAAGCAAGGCGGGAAAGATTATTTTCCCGCCTTTGCTGTTGATTCGGTCCCGGGGCCAGCGGCCCGGTCATTGCAGGAAAAGGATTCCGGCATAACCCACAAAACTGGTATCCGGCCTGATATCGTAGCTGGTGTAATAATCCACCAGCAGGGCTTTGGCCGCTCCCTGGGTCTGGGCGGCGCTGATGGCGGCGGCGGTGGCCCCGGCGCTGCAGGAGCTCTGGTCGTCGGCCGCGGCCTTAAGGACGCCCACGGCATCCAAGTGCAAGGCCCGGTCCACGTATTTTTTATCATTGACTTCTTTGACCCATTGCACCGCCTTCTCGCCATAGCCTTTGGGGGCCCAGCCGTAATTGGGGCCGTAGTGGGTCAGGTCGGAAGAGCCGAAGGCCAGGAGGGAGAGGTTCAATTCCTGGGCGGTTTGGACGACCGCCTGCCCCAGATCGAGGGCCTTTTGGGAGTGGGGGGCCCGGACGGCCAGGACCTTGGCATGGGGGAAGAAGTATTTGACCATGGGAAGCTGAATTTCCATGGTGTTGTCGCCGGGGTATTCGGGCGCGCAGGGGATTTTCTTCTTCAGGGGTTCGTACATCTCGGTGGCCAGGGTGACGGGGCCCAAAGGCGTCTCCCAGGCGGCCTCTTCGACCAGGAGCGGTGGTGAGTTGCCGCCCAAATGGCCGCCGAAGAGGCAGATGACCTGGGGTTGCTGGGCCTGGGCAGCCAGATAAAAGACGCGGGCTGCCAGACGGCCGGAAAAATACCAGCCGGCATGGGGGATGACGCCGCCATAGACCACGGTGCCGCTGGGCAAAGGTTTGACGCCGGCCACAAAGGCGGCCAATTCGTGCTGACATTCCCGGGCGGAGCCGGGGTACCAACCGATGGGGAGGGTGCGGGGGCGGATGGACATGGCAGCCTCCACGAGATGCCGGGGCAGTCACCCCGGGTCTTAATCGATGTATAGATGTTTGATGAGAAATTCTTCCATTTTATCGTCGACCTCCAGGAAGATGGGGGTATATTCTTCTTCCTTGGGGAAGACTTTCTTGATTTTGAGGCGATGGGTTTCGCCGTGCAAGGTGACCAGGTATTCGGGGCGGGCTGTACCACTGGAGACGAAGGTTACTTCGATCTCTTCGGTCATATCGCCGATGTTGACGAAGAGGGTCTGTTTATTGCCGCGCAGGGGGCCGATGGCTGCGAGGCGGGCCCCCACCTCTTCGCCCTTCAGGGTCAGGCTGAGTCCGCGGGGGATGCCCTGGGCCAGGCGGGTGGCCGGGGCCGTCGGGGCTTTGGGCGCGGCGGCTTTGGCTGCGGCGGCAGCCTGCTTTTTGTCCCGCTGTTGAAAGAAATAGACGGCTTCATCCGGAAACAGGGAATAGGTCAGGATATCTTCCTCCTGGGTGATGCCCGGCGGCTGGCGCAGCCGGCCTTCCCAGGGATGGTTGCGTTCCTGCTCCCGCAGCATGAGGGCGAGGTGCCGCAAGGTCTCATCGGTGATGGAATAGAGGCTGCCGTACCGTCCTCGGATCAGGTCCTGCATGTCGTCGGTGAGGGTCTCATAGCGCTGACCGGCGAAGAGGTTAGTCAAGGCCTGATCGCCGACGATCTCCAGAATGCGGCCCTTTAAGGGCGGGAAACCCAGATCCTGCCAGACCCGGTGGGCTTCTTTGATGGCGGCCTGGAGGCGATCCCGGGCCTGGCGGCTGCGCAGCTCTTCCCGCAGATAATCTTTTAATAAGGCGGGCAGATAGCCTTCGGTGCCGGTATCATCGCTGCGGCGGGCTGGGACTTCCTGGTAGCGGTGGGCGGCCTTTAATTCCTGGAGATATTCGGTGACGGCTTCCAGGGCGGAGAGGTCGATCTGGGGATCAAAGGAGGTCTGGCGCAAGGCGGCCAGCAATTGTTCGGCGGCCGGCGGGCAATCAGACCCCATCAGCGGCGCCATGACCGTGTCCACCCGTTCGGCCCCGGCCTGGACGCCCACCAGATAGGCCTCCACCGCCTTGCGATGGCTGTCGTGGAGATGCAGACGGAGGGGTTGGTGGAAGTGCCATCGGTAGGTGGTGGCCAGGGAGGCCACTTCTTCCGGGGTCATGGTTCCCAGGGAATCATTGATGCAGATGGAGTCGGCGCCCACATTGATGAGATCCTCGGCCAGGCGCAGATAGTCTGTCTGGGTGACCGTAGGGCTGTGGGAATAGAGCACCGTGGCTTCCACTTCTTTGCGGAGCTCTTTGGCGATCACAATGGCCGGGCGCATATTGGCCAGATCATTGAGCTGGTCATAGATCCGGAAGATATCCATGCCCAGGTTGGCCGCTTTGGCCAGAAATTTGCGCACAACCTCCTTCTGATAGGGTTTGAAACCCACCAGCATCTGGCCCCGGACAACCATCTGCAGCGGGGTATGGCGGATGGCCCGGCGCAGCCGTTTCAACCGTTCCCAGGGGTCTTCCAGGAGGCCGGTCAGAGCGTTATAGAAGGTTGAACCGCCCCAGCAATCAATGGAATAAAAACCCACCCGATCCAAAAGCGTCCCCAGACGGGTGACTTCCTCGGGGTGCATCCTCTTGAGGACAAAATCTTCCAGACCATCCCGCAATGAGGCATCGGTGATATGAAAGGGCAGCTTCATTCCTGGCCTTCCGTATAGAAATAATTCATCTCAAAAAACAGGGCTGCGGCGGCAAGGTAATAGATGTCAAAGGGTTCCTTGACGTCTTCGTAGGTGAGTTCCTGGATCTTTCTCTCCATGTATTCCGTGGTGTAGCGGCCGCGGCGGAATTCCTCGTCCTGGAGCAGTTTCTTATAAAGAGGTATGGTGGTTTTGACGCCCCGGATAATGTATTCGTCCAGGGCCCGAGACATGCGGTTGACGGCTTCTTCCCAGGTCAGGCCCCAGGCGCAGAGTTTGGTGAGGAGGGGGTCAAAATAGGGGGGCACTTCGTAGCCGCCGAACACACAGCCGTCGATGCGGATGCCGATTCCCCCTGGGGATTGATATTTGGTGATCCTGCCGGGGGAAGGGAAGAAGTTGTTGCGGGGGTCTTCGGCATTGATCCGACATTGAATGGCATGGCCCCAGAATTTCACGTCTTCCTGGCGGAACCGCAAGGGTTCCCCGGCGGCCAGGCGGATCTGCTCCTGGACAATGTCAATGCCGGTGATGATTTCGGTGATGGTATGCTCCACCTGGATGCGGGTGTTCATCTCCAGAAAATAAAAATGCAAATCCCGATCCACCAGAAATTCCACCGTGCCGACGGTATGGTAATCAATCTGGCGGGCGGCGGCGATGGCAATCTCACCCATGGCCTGGCGCTTTTCGGGGGTCAGGACCAGGGAGGGGGCAATCTCGATGAGCTTCTGATGGCGCCGTTGGATGGAGCAGTCGCGTTCTCCCAGGTGAATGATGTGGCCGTATCTGTCGGCCATGATCTGGATTTCGATATGTTTGGGCTGAACAATGAATTTTTCCAGATAGACGGCGTCGTCGCCGAAGGCCTTTTTGGCTTCGGTTTTGGCCATGGCGTAGCCCTGGCGCAGTTGTTCGTCGCTGTGGACCAGACGCATGCCTTTGCCGCCGCCGCCGGCTTTGGCTTTGATCATCACCGGATAGCCGATACGCTGGGCCCAGGCCAGGGCAGCGGCCTCGTCCTCGAGCAGGGGTGACCCTGGTACCAAAGGGACCCCGGCCTCGGTCATGACGTCCCGGGCCCGGATTTTATTGCCCATGGCCCGGATGGCCGAGGCGGTGGGGCCGATAAAGGTAATGCCGGCCTCTGCGCAGGCGTGGGCAAAGCGCCAATTCTCGGCAATAAAGCCGTAGCCGGGGTGGATGGCGTCGGCCTCGGCCCAACGGGCAACCCTGATAATCTGCTCATAATCCAGATAACCGGCAATGGGACCCGGTTTGACCAGAATGGCTTCATCGGCCTTGGTGATGTGCAAGGCGTTGGCGTCCTGCTCGGTGTAGATACTCACGGTCTTCAGGCCCAGCTCTTTGCAGGCGCGGATGATGCGGATGGCGATCTCGCCGCGGTTGGCCACCAGGACTTTTTTGAACATA
>CALGOE010000091.1 GCA_937958145.1 uncultured Desulfobacca sp. | reverse complement strand
GGCCGCGGTTCTGGCGGCTTTTACCACAGAGCTGCTGGCCAACTTGCCGGCAGAAGCACAAGTCAGTAAACCGGCGGCTTTTTTTCCGCCCCAAGGGCTGGTGGCGGACAGCGTGCGTCTGCAAGCCGCCGATGCCTTCGGTCTGGCAGGATTCAGCAACGTTTATACCGCTGACTACACCTTGCCGGCCGGGCCAGCCACCGCATTTTTGGCCCCCCGGGCGACGGCGGGCGAAGCCGCCGCCGACGCCAGGCGCTATCAGGAATTTCTCCTGGCCAACGGTTTTCGACTCGTGCCGGAGCCGACCATTCCGGACGGGATCATCGTCTTGGCGTATGAGGATTTTTTTGCGGCCATGGTTGTGGTTGATCAAACCCTGGCCGGGGTCCATGAGGCCCCCTCGCTGGCCGCGGCCCTGGAATTAACCCTGGCCATACAGGAGGCCGTGCGGAAAAACCAGCCGTCCGCGGAGCCGGGTCCCCAGCGCTGAGGGGTTGTGGCCGAAGAGTTTTCAGAGGAGGAGGCCAGGCGGCATTGCCCTCTTAACTCAGCCATGGTTTTTGGCTTCGCCACAGGCCACCATCTGGGGTTTTCACCCACCCTGAGTAAGGGTCACGGATTTTTCGATACCCTGCTCACATTAGCCGACACCATATGCACCAGACCCAACCAAAGGAAGCGGCCCACCAACCTGGCGCCCTCAGCCGCCGGGATTTCCTCCGGCGCTTGGGCTATGCAGCCGCAGTGACCGCAGCGGCCGGTGGCCTGGGGTTCTTTTTTCATGATGCCCACGGTCCCCGTGTTTTAAGTCCCCAAAAGGCCCTGGCCGGTTTGGGCGATTATGCCCGGTCGGATTTAACCGGCCCGGCAGGGAAAATGGCCATTGTCGAGGGATTGGACCGCGGCGCCACGGTGACCCGGGGGCTGGAGGCCCTGGGGGGCCTGCAGGCCTTTATTCAAGCGGGAGATCGAGTCCTCCTGAAGGTCAATGCTGCCTTTGCGACGCCGCCGGCTCTGGGCGCCACGACCCATCCGGAGTTGCTTGCGGCAGTGGCCAGGCTTTGTTTCCAAGCCGGCGCGGCCCAGGTCTTGGTCACCGACAACCCCATCAACGACCCGTCCACCTGTTTTCGGGTGACCGGTCTGGAGGCGGCCGCCCGGCAGGTTGGCGCTCAAGTCCTCCTGCCCCGCCCTGCCCTTTTCCAACCCGTCAGTCTGCCGACAGGACGCCTGTTGCAGCAGTGGCCGACCATGGCCGGGGTCTTTGCCGGTGTCAACAAGGTTATTCTCCTCAGTCCGGTGAAAGACCACCAGCGGGCTGGGGCTTCCCTCACTTTGAAAAATATCTATGGGTTTCTGGGTGGCCGCCGCAATATTTTCCATCAGGACATCAACGGCATTATCACTGAATTGGCCCTGCTCCTGAAACCCACCCTCTGCATCCTGGATGGCACGGTGGCCATGGTTACCAACGGCCCCACCGGCGGCTCCTTGTCAGACCTCAAGGAGACCGGACTGATGGTTATCACCACCGATCCGGTGGCCGCGGATGCCGTGGGCGCAGAAATTCTGGGACGAAGTCTGGCTGAGATCCCCTATATCCAGATGGCGGCCGCGGCCGGCGCCGGTGTGGCCGACTATAAACAACTTCAGCCGGTGCTGCTCCGGGCCCAATGAGGCAGCGGCCCACGGCCGGCCAGAATGACCGCAGTACAGATGGGAACCTCAGCAGCGAGAGAGCTTACTGAAACCATGCAGTCCATTCCTCTTGCCCAGAGCTGTTGATCAAAAGGGCCACCGGAAATCACGCCATGCGCATTGTTATTGTCCGACGCCTCAGTCAGATCTTTTTCTTCCTCCTGTTGCTCTGGTTTGCGGTGGTGGCGACGCCGGGGACGGCGTGGTGGCAGTGGCGGGGTTGGCCCATCAATTGGCTGTTGGAATTGGCCCCGCTGACGGCCGTGGCCACCTTCTTGGCCACCGGCACCTTCTATGGCAACCTCCTGTGGGGTCTTGTGGCCATCGTCCTCACCGCCATTCTGGGACGGTTTTTCTGTGGCTTTGTCTGCCCCCTGGGGGCCATGAACCAATTTCTCGGTTGGCTGGCCCGGCGCGGCCAGCCGACTTTGGAGCGGGTGGCGGCCAACCGCTTTACCCCCAGCCAATCCTTTAAATATTACTTTCTTATATTTCTTCTAATCTTGGCCGCTCTCGGTACGGTCCAGACCGGCCTCATCGACCCTTTGCCCCTGATCTATCGCAGCGTTAATCTGGCCATCCTGCCGCTGGTGGACAGCAGCCTGCACGGTCAGAGGTTATATGCCTCGGTGTGGCTTCTGGGAGTGATCTTCCTGATGGTGGCGTCCTTGAATCTCCTGCGCCCCCGCTTCTTTTGCCGATATCTTTGCCCGTTGGGAGCCCTGTTCGGTCTGTTGGCTGCTCTGAGCCCCTGGCGCCTGGGCAAACAAAAGGCCGGCAAGTGCGGCGACTGCCGGTTGTGTGAAGAATTCTGCGAAGGGGCCTGCCGGCCGTCCGAGGAGATTATTCTGGGGGAGTGCGTCCTCTGCCTGAATTGCCTGGATCGCTGTCCCACCGGCCGGATCACCTTTGCTGGCCGGCCTTCGGCGGCCGGTGAGAAGGGTCTGCCGGATCTCTCCCGCCGCGGCCTCATCCTGGCTGGCAGTGGCCTCCTTCTGGCCCCATGGTGGATACGGGGCGGACTGAGCGGCGACCGTCGTGATCCCCTCCTGCTGCGTCCCCCGGGGGCCCTGGCAGAAGACCTTTTCCTGGCCCGTTGTATCCGCTGCGGCCAATGCATGCGGGTCTGTCCGGCCAATATCATCCAACCCGCCCTGTTGGCCGCCGGTCTCCAGGGCCTTTGGAGTCCGGTTATTAACTACGGTTTGGGCCGCAGCGGCTGTCAGCCCACCTGTATCGCCTGTGGCCATGTCTGCCCCACGGCCGCAATCCGGCCCCTCAGCGTTGCCGAAAAACTGGGCCTGGCTGAATTCGCCGAGGCTGGACCGGTGCGCATCGGCACCGCCTTCATCGACCGGGGCCGCTGCCTCCCCTGGGCCATGGACCGCCCCTGTCTGGTCTGCCAGGAGGTCTGCCCCGTGAGTCCCAAGGCCCTTTTCCTCCGTTTGGCCTTTGAAATCATCCGTGATGGGGAAAGCCTGCCGGCTTGGATGTTCGGCCGGGAAATAGAAGTGGAAGCCCCCTTGCCCACCGAAGTCAATCTTACCAGCGGCGATTATTTTGTGGGCATCCTGGCCCAGCCGGAATTGGGGCTGCGGCGCATCAAGCGGCGTAGTGAGAACCGTTTGGTGGTGGAGGGCCCGCCGGCGCCCTCCGGCATGCCGGCAGAGCGAGTGGAAATCGACATCGTCGTCAAGTTGGAGCGCCCCCATGTGGATCCATCCCGCTGTATCGGCTGCGGCATGTGCGAACGGGAATGCCCGGTAACCGGCGAACGGGCCATCCGCGTGTTCCGGGAGAACGAATCCCGCAGCCAGAGCGGCCGGCTGCTGGTCTAACAGGCTGTTGTCAAGGTATTTTCAGGCAATGACACACACCGGGACTCATGAAGGTCCCGCCGACCACGGGAGGTGGTTGACATGAAGAACGAAGAGAGAAAACCCGGTTTGAACCGTCGGGAATTTGTCAAAGCGGTGGGTTTGGCGGGTCTGGCCGCGGCCAGCCTGCCGGTGGCCGATGTCCTTGCCGCGCCGGAACCGGCGGGTGCCGGCGATGGCGCCACCGTACCCCGGCGGGTACTGGGCAAAACCGGCGTCAGCGTCCCTATTTTAAACCTGGGTGGGATGTTTGACACCAGCAACAATCAGATAGTCATCAAACAGGCCCTGAAATGGGGGGTCAACTACTGGGATACCGCCGAGGCCTATGGCAACGGTCAGAGTGAAGAGGGGTTCGGCAAATTCCTGGCCCGCAATCCCGGCACCCGCCCGAACGTCTTTATTGTTACCAAACTGGTGCCCTCCCGGGGGGCCAATCTCACGGAACGTCTGGAGCAATGCCTGGCCCGCCTCCAGACCGATTACGTGGATCTCTTCTACATTCACAGCATTACCAGCAGCAGCGACATGACCCCGGCCTTCCGGGACTGGGGCGCCGAGATGAAAAAAAGAGGAAAAATTAAATACTTCGGCTTCAGCACCCATACCAATATGGCCGAGTGCCTGGCCGGCGCCGCCCGCTGGGACTGGATCGACGCCATCATGTTCACCTATAACTTCCGGGTTATGCACGACCCCAAAATGGTGGAGGCGGTGAATGCCTGCGCCAAGGCCGGCATCGGCCTGGTGGCCATGAAGACTATGGGCGGTGGTCCGGGAATGCCGAAATCGGCAAGCTCGGCGGAGATGGCCTTTGCCGAACGCTTTCTTCAGAAAGGCTTCACCGATAAGCAGGCCAAACTCAGGGTCGTCTGGGAAAATCCACAGATTGCCAGCATCTGCTCCCAGATGCCCAATCTGACTGTTTTATCGGCCAACGTGGCCGCGGCGCTGAATAAGACGAAGTTGGCCCAGGAGGATTTGGCAATTATGCACCAATATGCCCAGGCCACCAAGAGCGGCTACTGCGCCGGCTGCGGCCACCTCTGCCAGGGGGCCCTCCACGGCGCCATCCCGGTCCCCGAGGTCATGCGCTGCCTCATGTATTATCGGGACTACGGCGAACCGGAGTTGGCCCGGGAAACCTTTGCCGACCTGCCCGATGCAGTACGGGCAAGATTGACCACGGTGGACTACTCTGCGGCCGAACGGGTCTGCCCCCAAGGTTTGGCCATCGGCACCCTGATGCACCAGGCCGCCGAGATGCTGGCCTAATGCCTTTCGGGTCGATGAAAAAGTACTGTTATTTTCGGGGAGGGGCCAGGGGGTAACGCCCCCGGCCCTTCCCCCAGCCCCAACTTTGCCAGGGGCTGCGCCACAGGGCCAAAAGGAATCAGAGATCACGCTATGGAACCCCGGGACCGGTTGATCTTCCCGCTGGATGTGCCGGACGCCGATCAGGCCCGGCGCTACATCGACCTGCTGCAGGGTGAAGTGGGGCTCTTCAAGGTGGGTCTGGAACTCTTTGTCGCCACGGGCCCGCAGATATTGCAAAGTCTGAGTGCGGCCATGGGCGTCGGTTTTTTCCTGGACCTGAAATTTCACGACATCCCGGCGACTATGCAGGCGGCCCTGCAGAATCTCTTTGCGGGCGTGAAATTCACCACCATCCACTGCGAACAGGGGAAAGGATTGCAAGGAGCAACGGCCGCGGCCCGGGCCCAGGGCATACAGGTGTTGGGAGTGACGGTCCTTACCAGCCTCAATACCGCCGACCTCTTGGCTGGAGGGATTGACCCGCAATATGCCGATCCCCCGGTGAGGCTGGTGCTCCGGCGGGCCGCCCTGGCGCAAGCCGCGGGCTGCGCCGGCGTCGTCTGTGCCGCCACGGAAGCGTGTGCGGTGAAAGAGCAGTTTGGCCCGGATTTTCTCGTGGTCTGCCCGGGCATCCGGCCGGAGTGGGCGGCCGTGCCGGGCGACGACCAGAAACGCATCCTGACGCCGTATCAGGCCCTGCGGGAAGGGGCTGACTACATTGTGGTGGGCCGCCCCATCCGCCAGGCCGCCGATCCGGTGGCGGCGGCCCGACGGGTCGTGGCCGAAATCGCCGCGGCCCGGGCCTGAGAGGATCGTGGC
>CALGOE010000090.1 GCA_937958145.1 uncultured Desulfobacca sp. | reverse complement strand
AAGTCGAACTGCTGCAGGCCGGGGGTGCCGGGTTGCCCCGGGTCGGGTTTCTGATAGCGGTGGCGGAGGAGTTGCAGGAATTGGCGGTCGTGGTCGGCCAGGCGCCAGACCAGGCCGGACTTGGGGAGAACCGGCAGGGCGAGGGTGAATTCCTTAAGGAGCGTCACTGACTGTTCGGTGGCAGGTTCGGGGGTCGGTAATTTGGCCGGGGGCGTGGACTGGCCCTCTTCGATGAGGTCGCCGTCCAGGAGCTTGGGTTTGGGTCTGTCGGCCTGGACCGGGGACAGTGCGCCGAAAGAAAGGAGGCAGGCGGCAAGTATGATGAGGAGGGGGAGGCGCATAGGCATCACGAGTTATCTTTCGGGGTGATGGCAAAACCAGGGCCGGGGTGAACCGGGACGGTGTGAAGGCGGACCTGGTGGTGAGGACATCGGCTCACGGCGGCGTTTTTATGAGCGCCGGCGGCGGCTGCCAACTTTTGGCTTGCCAGAAATGCATGGGCGTGATAAATAAATTTGTTTAAATTCACACGTTCCGGTGGGCCGGGCTAGTGCCTGCCTGGCAGGTTGATCCGGTGGCAGCCGGGACGGCGGCAAAAAACTAGTAAGAGGAGTTCGGTATGTCAACCATTACCATGAAAGAGTTGTTGGAAGCGGGGGTCCATTTCGGGCATCAGACCCGGCGTTGGAACCCCAAGATGAAGCCCTTTATTTTTGGCGCCCGCAATGGCATTTATATTATCGATTTGCAGAAGACGGTGCAACTGTTTAAGGTGGCCTATGATTTTGTCATGAATCGGGTTGCCGACGGTGGCAAGATGTTGTTTGTCGGGACCAAGAAGCAGGCTCAGGATGCCATTTATGAAGAGGCCCGGCGCTGTCAGATGTATTATGTGAACCATCGCTGGCTGGGCGGCATGCTCACCAATTTTCAGACCATCAAGAAATCCATTGATAAGTTGAAAACCTTTGAGCGCATGAAGGAAGACGGCAGTCTGAAGCGTTTTCCCAAAAAAGAAATCCTGATGATGGAGAAGAAAGCCGCCAAACTGGACAAGTCTCTGGGCGGCATCAAAGACATGAACGGTTTGCCGGACATGGTCTTCATCGTCGATCCCCATAAGGAAAATATCGCCGTCAAAGAAGCCCGGAAGATGAACATACCGGTGGTGGCCATTGTGGACAGCAACTGCGACCCCACGGAGATTGATTATGTGATTCCGGGCAATGACGATGCCATCCGGGCCATCCGCCTGATTACTTCCCGGATTGCCCAGGCCTGCAGCCAGGGGTTGGCCCTGCGGCAGGAGCGCCTCCAGGCCCTGAGTGACAAGGAACAGGAGGAAGCGATGGCTCCAGCCGAAGAAACCGCCTACGCGGCCATCAGCCCCGATGAACTGGAGTTGCCGGGCGAAGTGGAGGCGGCGGCCACGGGCAGCGCGGCCGAATATCAGGAATAAATCCTGTCAAAGAGAGATCTGGCAGGGTACGGCGCCGTTGGCGATGAAGGACCGGGCGTTGGCAGGGGAAGGTGCCGCCTTGTCGCCGGGCGCAGGTAAGGAGGATTGCGTTTTGGAAATTACTGCAGAAAAAGTCAAAGAGTTACGGGATAAAACCAATGCCGGCATGATGGATTGCAAGAAAGCCCTCAAGGAAACCAACGGTGATCTGGAAAAGGCCATCGTTTATCTGCGGGAAAAAGGCCTGGCTGTGGCCCGGAAGCGGGCCGATCGGGTGGCCAGCGAGGGGGTCATCATGTCGTATATCCATACGGGCGGCAAATTAGGGGTCATGGTAGAGGTCAACTGCGAGACCGATTTTGTGGCCAAAACCCCCGAGTTTCATGATTTTGCCAAAAATCTGGCCATGCAGATCGCCGCGGCCAATCCCGTGGCGGTGGGGCGGGAAGACCTGGACCCCGAACTGGTGGAAAAGGAAAAGGCCATTCTCATGGCCCAGGCCCGGGAATCGGGCAAGCCCGAAAAAGTATTGGAAAAAATGGTGGAGGGCCGGCTGAAGAAATTTTTCAGCGAGGTCTGTCTCCTGGAGCAGCAATACGTCAAGAACCCAGAGATCACGGTCCAGGATTATCTCAACGAAATGCGGGCCAAAACCGGGGAAAATATTATCATTCGCCGTTTTATCCGGTACCAGTTGGGGGCCAATTAATCGAGCCCGAGGTGCCGGGGCCGGTGGAGCCAGACCGCAAGGGGTATCCCAGTGGCGAGCGAGCAGCCCATTTACCAGCGCATCTTGTTGAAACTGAGCGGCGAGGCCATGGCCGGGGAGCAGAAGTTTGGCCTGTGTCCGCAGACGGTCCGGGCGGTGGCCCGGGAGATCAAAGAGGTCTGGGATCTCCGAGTCCAGATCGGGGTGGTTATCGGGGGCGGCAACATCTTTCGGGGTGTGGCTGCCAGCGCCCAGGAGATGGACCGGGCCCAGGCCGACTACATGGGGATGTTGGCCACGGTTATTAATTCCCTGGCCCTCCAGGATGCGCTGGAAAAAGAAGGGGCCCAGGTGCGGGTCATGTCGGCCATCTCCATGCGGCAGGTGGCGGAACCGTACATCCGCCGGCGGGCCATCCGCCACATGGAAAAGGGTCGGGTGGTGATTTTTGCTGCCGGCACCGGCAACCCGTTTTTTACCACGGATACCGCCGCGGCGCTCCGGGCCACGGAGATCGGCGCCCAGGCCCTGCTGAAGGGGACCAAGGTGGACGGGGTTTATGACCGGGACCCCATGCTGGATCCGGCGGCCCGAAAATTCCACCGTCTGGGGTATATGGACGTTGTGCAGCGCGGCCTGAAGGTAATGGATACCACGGCGGTGACCATGGCCCTGGAACAACATCTGCCTATCATCGTTTTTAAACTGTTAGCGCCTGGCAACATGAAGCGGCTCATCCTGGGTGAAGAGATCGGCACGGTGGTGGAGGGAGAGATCTATGAAAGCTGAAGTCATTGCGGAAATGAAACGCAAGATGGATCGTGCCCTGGAGGTTCTGGGGCAGGATTTTGCCCGGATTCGCACCGGCCGGGCTTCGGTGGCACTGTTGGAGGGCATCAAAGTGGAGGCTTACGGCAGTGCCATGCCCCTGAGCCAGGTGGCTTCCCTGGCGGCACCAGAACCCCGCCTGCTTACTATCCAGCCCTGGGACACGAGCCTGTTGACGGAGGTGGAAAAGGCGATCCTTCGCTCTGATCTGGGCCTGACGCCCAGCAACGACGGCAAGATCATCCGCATTCCCATCCCGCCCCTGACCACTGAGCGCCGCAAAGAGTTGGTTAAAGCCATTAAAAAAATGACGGAAGAAAGCAAGGTAGCCCTGCGCAACCTGCGGCGGGAGGCCAACGAACAGTTTAAAGAATTGAAGAAGGAAAAAATGCTCTCCGAGGACGAGGCGTTCAAGGCCCAGGAAGAGGTCCAAAAGATCACCGATGATTACATCAAGAAACTGGATTCCCTGGCCGCCGACAAAGAAAAGGAGATCATGTCCTTCTGATCAAGGCCCGATGGCCCGAGGTTGGCCAGCAGTGGCGGCCAGACCTGGCGGCACCAGGGCAAGAAAATTCTGGATTATCAGCTTATGAGCGCCGGACTTCGCCAAAAGTTGGACCCTGACCGCCTTCCCCGGCATGTGGCCATTATTATGGACGGCAACGGCCGCTGGGCCCAACGCCGGGGCCTCAGTCGCATCCGGGGGCACCAGGAGGGGGCCGAATCGGTCCGCACCGTGGTGCGTCTCTGCCGGGAAGTGGGGGTGGCGTATCTCACCCTCTATGCCTTTTCGGAAGAAAATTGGCAGCGGCCGCCGTTGGAGGTCCAGGCCCTCATGCAACTCCTGGGCCGCTATTTGCAGCAAGAGATCGCCGAGATGGTGGAGAACCAGATCGCTTTCCGGGCCATCGGCGACCTGAGCAGGCTGCCGGCCAAGATCCAGCGACAGCTGGCGGCAACGACGGCGGCCACCGGCGGCGGCCAGGCCCTGACTCTGACCCTGGCCCTCAGCTACGGGGCCCGCAGTGAAATCGTCCTGGCAGCCAGACAACTGGCCGCCAAAGTCCGGGCCGGACTACTGACTCCCGAGGACATCGACCGGGAGCTTTTCGCCCAACACCTCTACACCAAAGATCTCCCCGACCCTGACCTGCTTATCCGCACCAGCGGCGAACATCGCATCAGCAATTTCCTCCTGTGGCAATTAGCGTACACTGAGCTTTATTTTACCGACACCTTGTGGCCGGATTTTCGGGAAGAGGAATTTCTGGCTGCTTTGTTGGATTTTCAACGCCGCGACCGCCGCTTCGGCCTGACCCAGGAGCAGATCGAGGCCCAGCTTTAGCAAACTGTGGCAGAAGTGCAAGGATGGACAATAATCATAACCCGTAGTTCCAACCGGGGGTTCAAACCATGGACCTGGCAGCCTGGGGTCTGGATCAAGTAAACTGGAAGTTTTTTTTAGGCATTTTTAATATTATTATTATCGACATCATCCTGGCCGGCGACAATGCCGTGGTCATTGCCATGGCGGTGCGATCTTTACCGCGGCGACAACGGCAATGGGGGATTGTTTTGGGGGCCGGGGCTGCGGTGCTGCTGCGGGTGGTCCTGACCTTTTTTGTGGCCAAGTTGTTGGACATCCAGTTTATTAAGTTGGCCGGTGGGGTTTTGATCCTGTGGATTGCGGTCAAACTTTTTGTGGAGGGGGCCCCGGAGCAGGTTGATAAAGAGGCCAAGACCCTGCTGCAGGCCATGTGGCTGATCGTGGTGGCCGACATTACCATGAGCACAGATAATGTCCTGGCCGTGGCCGGGGCCTCCCATGGCAATCTCTTCCTTCTGCTTTTCGGCCTGGCCCTTTCCATCCCCCTGGTCGTTTTTACCAGCAACCTCCTGTCGTTGTTGATGGACCGCTATCCCATTATTATTTATATTGGGGCCGCTATCCTGGGCCGGGTGGGAGCGGAAATGATTTTCACGGATCCCTGGGTGGTCGCCTGGCTGGCTCCCCCGGCCTGGCTGAAATATACCATGGAGGGGGTTTTTGCCATCGGGGTCATTGTGGCGGGCAAGGCCTGGATCTGGCTAACATTTCGACGGGCGAGACAGGCTGCGGCCCTGGCTGCGGCCGAGGTGACGACGCTGCCGACCGAGGAGCAATAAGTATGGCCATTCTGGCGATTTCCCGGGAATATGGAGCCGGCGGGCGGGATATCGGCCGGCAGGTGGCGGCGCGCCTATCCTATGAGTATGTGGACAAAGAGCGGCTGTTTCAGGAGCTGGATCAGTTGGGCCGCCGGTGGGGGCAGACGGCGAGGGAATTGGACGAGGTGTGCCCGACCTTGTGGGAACGCCATGATTGGCAATATCGGGGCTACCTGGCGGCCCTGGAGGCGCTGATCCTGACCCATGCGGCGGCGGACCGGGTGGTCCTCATCGGCCGGGGCGCGTATTTGCTGCTCCAGGACGTGCCTTTTTGCCTGAAAGTGCGTCTGGTGGCTCCCCTGGAAGTACGCCTGGAACGGATTATGGTCCGGGAAAGCCTGGATCGGGAGCGGGCCCGGGATCTCATCGCCCGGGTGGACCGGGACCGGGCCTGTTATCTGCAAGCAAACTACGGCAAGGATTGGGATGAGAAAGCCAAT
>CALGOE010000089.1 GCA_937958145.1 uncultured Desulfobacca sp. | reverse complement strand
ACAACATCGATTATCTGCTGCAGCGGGTTTTTCGGCCGTAAAATGCCGGGGTTTGGCAATCCTGGGGCCGGGGTCTGACCAGCCGCAACAAAGTCGCCCGGGCCTTATCCGAGGGGACAAGAGCCCTCCCCACGAAGGGATGTCTATGGAGCCTGCCAACATCATCCACGTTGCTCACTTGAGCAAAAACTTCGGCTCCCTGAAGGCTTTGGACAACGTCTCCTTTGTCGTCCGACAGGGGGAGATCTTCGGCTATCTGGGGCCCAACGGCGCGGGGAAAACTACCACCATCAAGATCCTCTGCGGGCTTTTGCCCCGGGATGGCGGCGAAGTCATGATCGGTGGGGTGGATATTGCCGCAGACCCGGTGCGCGTGAAACAACGCCTGGGCGTGGTCCCTGATGAATCCAACCTTTACCCGGAACTTACCTGCCAACGGAATCTGGAATACCTGGGCGAGCTCTACGGGTTGAGTCGGAGCGCCCGTCAGGCCCGCAGTGCCGAGTTGTTAACCATTTTCGATCTTACTGCGAAAACGGCAACCCCTTTTGGTGCCTTGTCCCGAGGCCTGAAGCGCCGCCTGACCATCGCGGCGGCATTAGTCCACGCCCCGGACATCCTGTTTTTGGACGAACCCACCACCGGGCTGGACGTACCCAGCGCCAAGGCCTTGCGGGCTCTTATCCAACAGATCAATCGGCAGGACGGGGTGACGGTGTTTCTGACCACCCACAACCTGTTTGAGGCCGAAGCCCTCTGCCATTATGTGCAGATTATTCATCAGGGCCAGGCGCTGGCGGCCGGCACAGCCCAGGAAATCCGCCGGCGGGTGACCGGCCGGAAAACCCTGGAAATAGCGTTTGATGGACCGGTGCCCGGGGACTGGTGGCAGGCCCCAGGATATCAAGGCCGGCCGCCGGTGCCGGTGAACGGCCGTTGGCGGCTGGAAACCGCCGGCCAAGACTTGCACCAGGTTTTAACCTTCCTGCTCCGTCGGGCCGAGGCGGCGGGGGTGCGGATCATTGATGTGGAAGCCGGCGGCGCCAATCTGGAGGAGGCTTTCTTGGCCATCCTGCAGGAGCAACGTCAGGGCAAGCAGGAGAACCCATGAAACAATGGCGCCGGGCCTTGGCCATCAGTCGCAAAGACATCGTCAGTTACTACGGCAAGCCGCCGCTCATTACCTGGGGTTTGATTCTGCCCGGCGTCTTGCTGCTCTCCATCTATCTGAAAGATCCCACAACGTATCTACAAGTCGCCCCTGGCATTGTGGCCATGACCCTGCTCTTTGCCAGCACCTCCATGTCGGCTATTGTCATCACCTTTGAAAAACGGGCCGGTACTTTTCAACGTCTGCTTCTGGCCCCCTTGCATCTGGACACCATCATTTTGGGCAAAACCCTGAGCGCGGCGGCCTACGGCCTGGTTACCACCTTGATCCTGGTCCTGGCCCTGGCCATCTTGCTGGGACTGCGCCTCACCGTCCCCGGCCTTTTTGCCATCGGCCTGCTTCTAGGGGCCGTCCTCTTTGCCCTCATGGGCCTGATTGCCTCCATGCTGGTCCAAGAGGTCTTCGAGGCCATGACCCTGATGAACTTTTTCCGTTTTCCCCTCCTCTTTATCAGCGGCGTTTTTATGCCCTGGGCCAAGTTGCCCACCTGGCTGAAACCCCTGGCGTGGTTGTCGCCCCTGACCCATATCGTGGAACTCCTGGAATACGGCCTCACCGGCCGCAGCCATTTTCCCTCTCCCCTGCTGCCCCTGGGAGCCAGTCTGGCCTTCCTGGTCCTGGCGGCTTGGGCGGCCCACATTACCTTTCAACGCCGGGCTTATCTCTAGCCAGGTTGTTGGCAAAGCAATCGCCGGGCCCCGACAATACCCCCGGCTGCCCCCAATAGCCACATACTCAAATTGGAAAGATCCTTACGCCGCCACCCAGACGATCAGCCCCAGAACCAGGGAGGCCAGGATGCCCAGGGGGATGGTCAGGCGCAGGATGGCGCCTTCCTGGCCCACCGCGCCGCACATGGGCGTGGCGATGGCAATCTTAAACGGAGAAGAGATGGAGCCGATGGCCGAGCCTACCGTCAGGCCGGCGGCCAACACGGTGGCCGAAACGCCCAAGAGCGGCGCCGCCTGCACCTGCAGGTCCCCGAACAGCATCAGGGAGGCGACGCCGTAGCCGGTGAGGAACGTACCCACCCAACCCAGCAGGGGCACAAAAAGGGGATAAAAAGCGCCGGTCAGGTCTTTCAGGCCCGCAGCCAGGATGACTGGGATGTTGTAGGTCTGATTCACGGGGCCGAAGTCACTAGGATAGCCGGAATAAGCGATCACCTGGCCCATGGCCCCGAACAGAGCCATGGCCAGCAGGGCCCGCCAGCCCTTGCTTACCCCCGCGGTCCAGACCTGCCGCCATTGCTCCGGCCTCACCCGGAGCAGTCGCCGCGCCACAACCAGGGCCAGCAGCAGGTAGAGATAAGCAGAAAAAAATGGCGTCAACGTTATCGGGTGGCTGGCGATCACCGCCACGGTAAAGGTCAAACGCCGCTGGGTCAGCTCCTGCAGCCAGGGGATGGTATTCACCAGCAGCAGGGGCAGCAGGATCACCACAAAAGGCGCCAGGTCGGCCAGGAGACGTCGGTCCGGAAAGGCCGGACGCGCCTCGCCCCGCCACAGCAGCCATCCCACCAGGACCAGCCCTCCCACCATGCCGGAGATGGCAATCCCCAACCACAGCGCCGCAGCCAGGGTGGCCAGGCTCACCACCAAGGCGCAGCCCAGGAGATAAGGCAGGCGCCGCCAGGCCTCCCGGGGGTCGGGCAGAAAAAAGGGCAGGCAGAACGCCATGAGCACCGTGGCCGGCACCGACAGCCAGGCCGCGGCCACGCCCAGGTCTTGGTACGGCAAGCCGGTCACCAACGCCAGAACGGTAATAATGATGCCCGCCATTTCAATGCTCATCAAGCCGGCGTAACCAATAATGGACAGGGCTGCTGCGCCCCTCGGCAGGACGCCGGTGAGGGTCAGCATCGGCGCCACCATGGGTTCAGCAATGATGCTGGCCCCTTCAAAAAAATTCCCCAGCCCCAGGGTAATGAGCACCCGCTGGGGCAACGGCCGGGCCAGGCCGCGCAGCAGCCAGGCCACCAGGCGCGCCAGGGAACCGCTCACCACCAGAAGTTGGGAAAAAAGGATTCCTAAGAAAACAACGGCCAGGAGGGGCAGAGTGGTCAGGATGCCGTCCAGGGTGGCCAAAGCGATGACGGTCCAGGCCGTCTGGAAGGCCAGCCCCGTCAACCCGGCTACATACAGAAAGCCATACAAGGCCAATTCCAGGGCCGAACGGCGGCACCAGATGGCCAGCACGGACAACAGGATGACCGGTGTCCAACCCAGCAGAAAAAGGAATGTGGGCATGAGCTCTGACCCCCGGTCTATTCCCGTCTAAAATTGCTCAGGGGGTCAAGAGATGGTCAGATCGGCATTCCAGGACCACGGTGGCCCGGGACAGGGTCGTGCCCGTGGCCGGGAGGCGCAGGGAGGCCAAAGCCTTGGCCAGGCAGGTGTCCAGAGATTTCAGGGGGGGATCGATCAATTTCGTCCACACTACTTTGCCGCTGCCGCTGAGATTAAAGCGCAGGGTGATCTTGGCCGGGACCTTCCCCAGGCGTTGATATTCCCCTTGCAGACACGCGGCCACCGCCGGCAGTACGGCGACAATGGCCTGCCGCAGTTCCTCGGGCGACTGCTCACCTTGCACGGTCAGGTCCGCGACCGCCACCTGCACGATGGCTTCGGGTCCGTCTTGGTCCTCGGCCGGCCCCGGCGGTTGGGCCGCAGCCGGGCAGACCAGACAGAGATGTGCCGACAGCACGGTCAGCAGCCCCAGCACCAAAACCCATCTCCCCCCGAACATGCACCATCCTTTCTCTCGGCTGACACGGTGGTGGGTTTATTATAAACCACGGACAGGAGAATACGGCAAGGTTTTCCGAGGACGCAAAGCAAATTCAGCGCAAGGGGGCACATCGCTTTCTGCCCCAGGGCCGGGCCGGCGACGCACCCGCCGCCTGCCGAAGAGAAGGGCGTTGGTGGGCTCTTTAAGAGTTTACTGCCAATTTCTTGCCGTTGCCCTTGCCATTCAGGGTCCGCAGCCGCATCTTGACGCCCAGATTGGTCAGGTGCTCTTCCTCAAGGAGTTTTTTGATGGTTTCGATGACCTGCACTTCCTCCAGACTGTATTCCCGCCGTTTCGAATACGTCCGACTGGGTTGCAGGTATTCCTGGAAGGTCTTTTCCCAGTAGCGCAGCGTGGATTTTTTGACACCGGTTAATTTTGCCACCTGATCAATGCTCAACAGAATGTTCCTGCCAATCTCCTGCATCCCAGCCTCCTTTTGGGATCGTTGGGCCCAGTGTGAGTTCCTGTCGGTTCTTTCTTCTCTTATCGAATCAGCGGTGCGTTAACTTGAGGCAAGAGCAAAATTTTTCAAAGATCATTTGGCTCGTTGGCACTACGGGCTCGCTGACCGAACATGCATACGTAATTATACATGTTTTCTTAGGCCCTAGCAAGGTCCATCAGGTACGTCAGTACTTGCCCCCGGGAGCAGGGAAAAAATTTGCTATCCTTTCGAACTTAGGTGATAAAGAATTTTCCTCTTGGGGAAATAATCTCTTCCTTCCTTTTTGACGATAATGGTATAATAAGAAAAATTTTTACCTTGGCGGAGTATGGACAAGCATCATAGTTGCCTCAATACCCGTGCCGTCATCGAGTACTTCCAGGAGCATTTCCCGGCGGAGGTGGAGCGGCTTGTGCAGGGTTTGGGGCCAGAAGTCGATGCCTTGCCCGATCCCCTGAGCTTCCTCATGGAGCCCAATAATTGGGTGTCCAGCGAGGTGATCATCCGCATTTTTGAAAACGCCAAAAAACTCGCCGGCAACGACCAGATCCTTGCGGAGATCGGCTTCGAATCCGCCAAGCGGAAGAAATTAGGGTATATCCAACGCATCCTGCTCTTTGCCTATCGCAATCCCCGCCGCAGTCTGCAGCGCGTCCAGGCCATCAACGATAAATTCAATAAAAACAAGACTATTGAAGTGGTGGAAACAACCCGTGACTCCGCCGTCATCCGGCTCCATTGGTTTCCTGACATCCCGGCCACCAAAGATTTCTGCCTCTTCAATCAAGGGGTCTATAAGGGCCTGCCCACGGTCTGGGATCTGCCGCCGGCCGAAGTGCAGGAGACCAAATGTTTCTTCGAAGGGCATGAGTATTGTGAGTACCATTGCAAATGGAAGATGAAACCCCTTTTCTCCAGCCTCACCCAGCTCTTCACCCCGTGGCGGGCCCTGCGTCTTTCTTTGGAAGAGATGGAGCAGGATAAGGAGACCTTGCGGCAGAAATTTGACGAAGTGCACAGTCTCTATTTACAGCTCCAAAAATCCAACCGGGAGCTGGAACAAAGTAATATCGAACTGAATAAAAACCAGACATTATTGCGGCAGAAGATCCATGAAATCCACAATCTCAATGTCCAGTTACAGGAACGCAACCTTGAGCTGAAGGAAAAGATCAATAAATTGGAATGCCTCCAGGATACTGGGGCCAAGATCCTCTCCGTCCTGGACCGGGATGAGGTCTTCCAGGTAACCCTCCGGGCCTTGCGCAATTATGCCCGCCTGCATCGGGCCGGGATTTTTTTGGTGGACAGCAAAAGCAAACTGCTCCGCCTCGGCCATGCGGTCGGCGTCGATGCCGCAATTACATCCCGGCTGCAGGATTACCAGCTCCCTCTGTCGAAGCTGGATAATCTCATCGTGCGGGTGTATAACTCCGGCAATGCCGTCGTCATTAATGACGTCAGTGAAAGTAATCTCAATAAAACCAACCCGTTGCTGCAATTATTCCAGCCCAAGACCATTATCGTCGCCCCTTTAACGTCCCAGGGCATGGTCAGCGGCGTCCTCTTGGCCGACCGCACCCCGGAACAGGGCATTTTTACCAACAGCGACAAGGATTTCATTGTCAGTTTTGCCAACCTGATCGCCATCGCCTGGGCCAATGCCGAGTTGATCCGCAAAAAGGACGAGTCCGAAAGCCATTTGCGGCGCATGTTTGAAAATGCCCAGGTGGGGATCCTCAAGATCGACGTCCAGAATATCATCCAGGAGGCCAACCCGCGCATGAAGGTCCTCTGCGGCACCGACGAGTTGGCCGGCCACCATATCTATGATTTTCTCGATGCCGACAATCAAAAGAAATTTAAAAAGATCATTGCTACCAATCGGGCCGGCCAGCCCGCCCAGGCCGAGTTGGAAATCCTCGCCAAGAACAATCCGGCCCTTACCGTCCTTTTCAGTTCGGTGCCCACCTTCAACGAAGACCGCCGCTATGCCGGCTGCGAAGCCATTGTCACCGATTTGAGTGAAACCAAAAAGATGCAGCGGCAACTCATCCAGTCCTCGAAGATGGAAGCCCTGGGGACCATGGCCGGCGGTTTTGCCCATGAATTTAAAAACATCCTCCAGGCCATCAAGCTCTGGACCGAAGGGGCCTTGGTGGATCTGCCCCAGGACTCGGAGGTGCATACCAACCTCACCCGGGTCTTGCAGTCCATCAACAAGGGCACCGACATCGTGCATCAGATCCTCCTCTTCAGCCGGGACCAGAAACCGGAACTGAAACCCATCAAACTGGCTGACATTATAGAGGACGGCCTGAAGATGGTCCGGGCGGCCCTGCCCACCTCAATCATTATCCATGCCGATATTGATCCCAACGCCGGCTTTATTCTGGGTGATGCGGTGCGCGTGCACCAAGTGCTCCTCAACCTCTGTACCAACGCCGCCCACGCCATGCGGGATAAGGTCGGCCGCCTCAACGTCTCGCTGCAAAACCTGCACATCGAAGCCGGGGTAAAAGGACGGTGGCAGCATGTCAAGCCCGGGGCCTACATCCAGCTCGCGGTCCAGGACAATGGCATCGGCATGGACCGGCAAACCATGGAACGCATCTTCGAGCCCTTCTTTACCACCAAAGAGCAGGGCGAAGGAACGGGCATGGGCCTCTCCACCGTGCACGGCATCGTCCAGGATCACAGCGGCGTCATCGATGTCGAAAGCGCCCCTGGTCTCGGCACCACCTTCCGCATCCTCTTCCCGCGCTGCATCCCCCAGGAACTGGAGCCCGAAGTGCCCAAGGCCGAACCCCAGCCTCTCATCATGCCCACCGGCACCGAACGCATCCTCTTCGTGGATGACGAGCTGACCCTGACCGAGATCGTGAAAAAGATGCTGGAACGTCTGGGGTATGAAGTGGTGGCCAAATCCAGCAGCCGGGAAGCCCTGGCGCTGTTTCAGGCCCAACCCGAAAGTTTTGATCTGGTCATCGCCGACCAGACCATGCCCCACATGACCGGCGTCGCCCTGGCGCACGAAATCAAACGCATCCGTCCGGATCTGCCCATCATCCTCTGCACCGGCATGATCGACAGCCAAAAGCTGGACAAACAGGCTGCCGGCATCCGGGAAATCCTCACCAAGCCGGTAACCATCAGCAAATTGGCCCAAGTGGTCCGCCAAACCCTCGACGCCCAACACATCTCCCTGCACTAGCAGACTGGGGCCAGGCCCCTTACTAAAGCCAACGGCAGCAGAAGAAGCCGGATTTTAGCATTTGGCGCAACCAGAAGACCCCAGAGGGGAGGGCACAAGGCAACGATCCACCTGTCCCTGCTCTGAGAAGTCCGGCGGCGGCCCGCAAGGGTATTGACAGCTCCTGGAAAAACCGATAAAAAAGGATGTTAATTTGTCCGGGGGAGTGATGTATGGTCGAAAAAGCACATTATATCTGGCTGGACGGCAAGCTGGTGCCTTGGGATCAGGCCCAGGTCCATATTCTGAC
>CALGOE010000088.1 GCA_937958145.1 uncultured Desulfobacca sp. | reverse complement strand
CAGGGCCGGGATGTTGATATTCATGGGGCAGGCATGGACGCAGCGTTTACACATGGTGCACATCCACACCCAAGGCGTGGTGGTGACCTCTTCATCCATCCCCAGGAAGGCCATGCGCAGGAATTTCCGGGGGTCCAGGCCTTCCAGACCGGTGGCCGGACAGCCGGCCGCACAGGTGCCACAGGTCAGGCAGGCGTTCAGGTTGCCGCCGTCCGGCAACATCTCCATTACCCGCTCCCGGAAGGATTTGCCGGGCGCATGTTTCAGTTCTAAAAGCTTATCGGCCATAAAAATCGTGCCTCCGCACTGTCAGTTGAGATGATAACCTGGTTAAGCCTGGGCGGCCGCAGCCGCGGCCTGGGGCCGGTCCGCCTTTTTCTTCAGCGGCCCCAACTGCCGGATGCGCTCGGTAAAGTCGATGCAGCATTGGGCAAACTGCGGCCCCATCCCCGAGGAATTGTAAAACATCTCCACCCGGGCCGGATCAATGCCAATGCCTTGCAGGATCTGTTTGGCCCGCTTCACCCGAGTGGTGGCGAAATAGTTGCCCTCCAGGTAGTGGCAGTCGCCCAAAAGACAGCCCGACAGAAAGACGCCATCGGCCCCCACCTCAAAGGCCTTGAGGATATGGTTGATATCCACCCGACCGGTGCAGGGGACTTTTAAGATATGGACATTAGTAGGGTACTGCAGGCGCATGGAGCCGGCCAGGTCCGCGGCGGCATAGGAACACCACTGGCAGCAGAAACATAAGATTTTCGGTTCAAAGCGTTCGGTCATACCGGTCCTCCCTCGATACTATGGAAAACGTGGGCTTTTTCTGAGAACGGCAACGGCTGGCCCGATTCCCCGCCTGCTGCCCCAACAGACGCAAGGTGACGGCCAGAGCGGCGCTCTCGCATAAATCCAGAATATGAAAGATGCTCTCTTCCCCTTCGGCCCGGGTCAGTTCCCATGGCGTCCAAAGTTGAAATAGATCAACAACCTGCCCAAGGGTGCGCTCAAGGTCGGGCATCAGCGCTCCACCCCCTGAGGTCTTGCTTCACTCCGCCCCTGCTGCTCCAGCGCCGCCGGCCGGCGGTGGGCCAATGGCCCCAGACCCCGGATTCTCTCCGTAAAGTCCCGGCAGCATTGGGCAAACTGGGGGCCCATGCCAGCCGAGTTAAAATACAACTCCACCCGCGCGGGCGCCAGGCCAATGCCCTGCAGGATTTCCTTGACCCGCTTGATCCGGCTTATGGCCCAGAGGTTGCCGGACACATAGTGGCACTCCCCGGGTAGGCAGCCGGACACCATCACCCCGTCGGCGCCATACTCCAAGGCGGTTAGCACATGCAAAATATCCACCCGGCCAGTACACGGAACCCTGACAATGTGGATGTTGGCCGGATACTGCAGCCGCATGGAGCCGGCCAGATCGGCGGCCGCGTAGGAACACCACTGGCAGCAAAAAACGACAATTTTAGGCTCAAAAACTGTGTCCACCAACTCCCCGGGAAACTGGCGCCATGACAGCAAACGCACCCACTGGAAAACTGAACTCTGGCCTGGGGGAATGGTAGAAGCGGCGCCGGATTGGCGGCGGCAAATAGTTTTGCGGCGTCCTTCCCAGTGCTCCTCCCCAAGGACGGCGCTGTCCCTGGTGTACTGAACTGGGCCGGACTGAAAGAGGATATGCGGTATTGCGGTAAGACTGACTACAACGAGGGTATTCTTCGGCCTGGCCCCGTCCCTACCAAACCCGGGTAGATTGCTTGCGGTGACGTCAGGTAAAGCCGAAAAATAAAAACATGAGTGGTATCCAAAAGAAATTTGGTTCTTAACAGTACTTATTGTACAACGACAATATTCTATTTGTCAAATCGATTTTATCTATGTCTGGCCCCCCTCAACCTGCCGGCTGTTGTCTTCCATACAGAGCCGCGCCCAGAGCTCCCACCATATCCGGCTCTTCAGGGATGATCAGGGGCGGCGCCAGGGCTTCGGCCAGAAGGACTCGCATACAGGCGTTGTGGGCGACGCCGCCGGCGAACAGAAAGGGCGGGGTGTCGCTGACCCGGCGCAGCATGGCCAGGGTGCGCTGCACTATGGCCAGGTGCAGGCCCAGGGCAATATTGGCCGCCTTCTCGCCCCGGGCCATAAGGGAGGTGGCCTCGCTCTCGGCAAAGACCGTACACATGCTGTTGATCTGCAGGCGTTTGTCGGCCCGTAGGGCGAAATCGCCGAACTCCGGCAGCGGCACCTGCAGGGCCGTGGCCATGAACTCCAGAAACTTGCCGGTCCCCGCGGCGCAACGATCGTTCATCTCAAACTTGAGCACCTTGCCGGCCGGGCTCAGGGCAATGACCTTGGTATCCTGGCCGCCAATGTCCAAAACGGTGCGGGCCTCAGGGTAGAGGTGATGGCTCCCCAGGGCATAAGCCTGGATTTCGGTAATCGCCGTCATCCGCCGCTCCGGCAGGCCGTCCACCAGGAGTTTGCGGCCGTAGCCGGTGGCCACCATGGGCAGGTCTGGCAGGTCCGCCAAGAGGAGGCGGCACTGGGCCAAGGGGTCAAAGGTGGTGGGCACCCGCCGGGAGTCCACCACCTTGCCGTTTTCCAGGACCACCAGTTCAATGGACCGGGAGCCGATATCAATACCGGCCACGGTCTTTTTTACCTCAGACATTCATTATGCTCAGATGGCAATGCCATTCCTGGGTCAGGGACCAGGGAAAAGGGAAGAGGGAAAAGAGTCGGAAAGCAAACTGACTTACTTCCTTTGACTGCTTACCTGACCATTTCCACAAAGGCCTCGACCCGGGTCTTGAGCTGTTCCACATCTTCCATGCTGTAGTCCGTTTCAATGGCCAGCATGGGGATGCCAGCGGCCTGCAGGGCCTTTTCCACCTTAAAGGCTTCCGTGGCATAAGGAGTGCAAAAACTCAGGCCATAGTGGATAACGCCGTTGACCTTGAGGTCCTTGGCCATGGCGGTGATATTATCCAAGCGCTCGGTATTGGGGGTGAAACAGGCACAATCAATGCGCATGTAGCGGTCGGCCAGGGCATCCAGCATTTCTTCCACGGTCTGGCCTTTTTCCTCCACCAGATCCCGGGTATTACGGGTACCGATGCAGGATTCCTCGCCGACAATGACCGCACCCGAAGACTCGATCAGGTAGGGCAGCTTCCAGTTGGGCACTGCCATGGGGCAGCCCGAGAGCATTAGGCGGGGGGTGTTCTCAGGGACGATGCCCTGATGGGCCTTGACCCGCTCCTCCAGTTCGTCACAGAGCTTGTTAATCTGCTGGGTAAAGCGGATAGGGTCATCGTAGAAACTGACCTGGTTGATGAGCAGCACATCCCGCCCCGAAATGGGCACCGGTGAGGCGGCCCGCAGTCGGTTGAGGCGCTGCAGGGCCCGCCGGCGATCATTGACGATCGTGGTTGCCGCGGCCAATTTCTCGGCAGTGATGGTGTTGCCCGTAATCTCCTCGATCTTGTCTTTAAAACGTCGGATTTCCGCCTTCCACAGATCCCGGTCGCAGGCATTTTTCATTTGCGGAATTTCCATGACATAGACCGGGGCATAGTCGGCAAAGATCTCGTAGGCCTTTTTCTTGCCGTCGCAGGTGGTCTCGCCCACCACCAGGTCGCAGGACTCGATGAAGGGGCAGAGGCGGGCCAATTTAAAGCCGACAAAGGATTTGATCAGGGCGCAGGTGTTGCGGGGCAGGATCTTTTCCGCCGCTTCCTTGCCGATCTCGGCACCGGCACAGAGGCCCACACAGACGCCGTTGGCGGCCAGGATAATTTCTTCCGGCACAAAGACGCAGAAGGTGCCGATAATCTTGCGGCTCTGAGCCTTGGCCTCCTGCAGTTCCTTGATGCGCAGGCCGTGCACCTCGGAAAGGACAAAATCCAGGTACTCCATGCCCTTGAGGCGTTTATCCTGGGTTAAGTAGATGTCACCATAAAACTTTCCCAAAACGGCCAGGAGGCCTTCATGGGCCTGGAGGTCCAGGTTGAGTTTTTCCCACATCTCATCATACGGGGTAGGCATTCGCTTGCTCCTGATTGGTTGCTGGTTGGTGGTTGCCAAATGCTTAGGATTGTTACACGATTGTGGTTGGCCCAAGACGTGGCGACCCATCAATGATGGTCCGTAATCACGTCGGTCACTGCTGCCGCTGTGGATGGGGTAAAATTTTCCTGGCGGAGTTTCAAATACTCCCGCAGGATGGGCAGCGCAGCGTGCACGGATTCTTCCTCCCGCAGCTCCAAGACCCACCAATCACACAGGGGCAGTTCCATGAGAAGCTCCAGGCGGTCCTGGATGTCTTCCAGCCTTTGCGGCGGAAGGTGACCGGCCTCGGTTTCAAGGTGGTAAACATGGGCATTGCAGAAGCGGTCCGGCTGGGGCCGGACGAAATCGGCCAGGCGGAACTGTTGGCTGACCACCGCCGGGCAGACCGCAGCGTGGCCGATGTCCAGGGTGGCCCAGGCCCCGGATTTGCGCAACAGCTTTTCATAAAGGTCAGGACGGCTGGTCCAGCCCCAGGCCAGGTTCTCCAGGCAGAGGCGCAGCCGGGCATTCTGGGCATATTGCACCAGGTCCCGAAACCGGGTGAGGGTGCGCTCCCACCCCAGGTCAGTGGTGGAGTCCCGGCCCAGACCGATATGCACGGTAAGATAGCGGCCGCCCAAGGCCGCCACCAGCCGGCAGGTTGCCTGGAAAATCCTGAAGGCCTGGGCCGCCTTGGCCGGGTCGTCATCTCCCAGATCGGTTTGGGCAAAGGCGCAATGATAACGAATTTCCAGGGGATGTAAGGCCTGACGCACCTGTTGCATCTCCCGGACCGCGGCCGGATGCAGGGGCAGGTCGGGGTCAGCAAAGGTCCAGTCCACCCCGACAAAACCAAGGTCCCGGGCAAAATCATGCAACTGTCTTGTATTCTTGATAAAATTACAGCAGGCCAATTTGGGTTGGTTCATAACGGCTCACATGGTTCCGGCGGCAGGGTGTTAATCAGGGTCTGGAGATCGACCAGCAGGGCTTGCAGATCCAAGCCGTATTTCTGAGCCACG
>CALGOE010000087.1 GCA_937958145.1 uncultured Desulfobacca sp. | reverse complement strand
AACATCGAAGGCTCCGCGAAGTACCTGCGGCAGCTGCTGAACCAGTTCGGCGGCAGCTATGAGAAGGCCGTGGCCGCCTACAACGCCGGGCCAGCAAGGGTGGCGCAATACGGCGGCGTCCCGCCGTTTCAAGAGACCCAGGATTATGTGCGGGCGGTGTTGGGCGAGTTGCGGGGCGTTCCGCAAGCAACGCCAAGGTTAGCACGCAAAGATTAAACGGAGGGAAGACAGATGGAGGGTGCAGGGTGTACAAGTTTCGGTTTGATGGATATTGCCGGGTTGGTGCTAGTATTCCTCTATTTCCGGGCGCCGATCCAGCGTATTGAGGACACGGCGCTGTTAATGGACGCCTGGGGCCGGGACGGCGCGACCTGGAAGCGGCGGATGATCCGCCAGTACTGGGTGCCGCCCGTCATTTATACTGCATTTCTCATCGGAATTGTTTGTCTGTATCACTACTTCAAATTGCCTCCTGAAGCACCGGAATGGGAGAAATTTAAAGTAGCATACTGGCTTTGGTGGGCAATGATCCCCCTCTGGCCTTTCGTAATGTGCATCCGCGCCAACCGCGCCTATTCTAGCCTGGAAGAGTGGCACCAGGCGCAGATAGAGCACCGGATTGCTGCGGGCATGGCGTCCCCGGCGGATTACTACGGCTACATCCAGTCGGTGAAGGAGCGGGAATACAACCGCGGGTATAGTGCCGGCAAAATGTTTTCAAAATGGTAGCAGCCAAACAAGGAGACAACATGGGCCTGCCGAGCCGAAGAAACAACAAGCCGATGCTGCGGGTCTCAGACCTGCGGGAGTTTGTCTATTGTCCACGTTCGTGGGCCTACACGGCACATAAAGTCCAGTGCAAACTGCCCCCGGAGGAAATCGCCGAGGTCGAGCAGCGGCTGCAGGAGGGGCTGGAACACCACCGGGAGCACGGGGAAGCGGTCTGTTTAGCGAGCCGGCAGCGCCGCTGGGCGGCTAGCTGGCGGTATATCGCGATCGCTGCGGCTGGCCTGGCCGTGGCCGTGCTGCTGGTGTGGGGGAGATAGGCCATGTCTAACACACAGATGGGCTTGATCATTTTCTTGGTGGTTGTGGCGGCTATAGCCTTTGTCTTGTCCCGCCGCACCAGGCAGCAAAGCGAAAAGACGCAGCGCGGCCTTGGCGTCTGGGCTGAACGGGTCGTTGCGGCGGATGTCGGCGCTCCGGTCCTCAGAGAGGCGGTGCGGCACAACAGAGATATCCGGACGCTGCCGGAGATGCTGGTATCAGAGCGGCACGGCCTCGCCGGCAAGCCGGACTACGCCGTGGTAGACGGCAAATTCTATCTGCCCGTTGAGAAGAAAAAGCGCCGGTCTGAGTGGCTCAGGCCCAGCGACCAGGCGCAGGTCTGGGCCTATTGCTTGCTGCTGGAGGAAAACGGCTATCCAACTCGGGGCGGCGAGGTTCGCTACGCCAACCGCAGCTTTGAGGTGCCTTTCGGCCCCGCTGCGCGGTCAATGGTAATTGGCTTCTTGGAAGAGATGCGCCGCTGGCAGCAAGTCCCGGCCCGGCAGGTGCCGAAACGGGAAGGTCCGCATTGCCGCAATTGCAAGTGGCGGCGGAATTGCGCGGCGGAGTAGGGCTTTTTGCAGAGGGGGAAGGTTAATGGCTGAAAAAATACTAATCGTGCGGTGCCCGGTATCCAGTTTGCGCCTCAATCGCCTGGAGGTGCCTCTATTTCGCCTCGGCGGCCAGGTGTTTCTGAAGAGCTCGGATTTGGGCCGGCTGTTAGGCTTTGCGCAGCCGGCGTCGGCTATCAGCCACCTCAGGGATTGCCACCGGGAGGAAATCGAGCCTCACATTTGCCGGGCGTGGCTGGGCGTCCAGCGCGGCCCGCAGAACCTCGCCAAACTAATTTCGCTGCAAGGGTGCGCCCTTCTGGCCGCCAAAGTAACAAAGCCGGAGGCCAAAACTGCGCAGGCGGCTTTCGCCGCATTGCAGGCAAGCATAACACCAACCAACCAGGAGGAGGAAAATAGCGTGTCTCGAGAAGAAGCAAAAAAACAAGCAGTGCAGACGGCAGACGCATACGGCGGCGAGGACGCTGTGAGCCGGGTTGTGGATGCCGAATCCGGAACCTCGGGAGCCCTGCCTGTCCAGGTCGAATCCGGAACCGCCGCCGAGCCCCAGGAATTGCCGGTCGTGGACGGCCCGGTAAAGGTCGTGGATTTCCATGGCCAAGAGGTGCCGGTATTCGAAGTTAACGGTGAATTATATCTAACCGGAGAGGATTTGGGGAATATGTTGGGCTTGGTCGAACCAAGGATTGCGGTTCGGAAAATCTTCGATCGGCACCGCGAGGAGCTATCACCGCACACCTGCGTAACCAAATTGGTTTCGCAGGTAGACCACCAACAGAGGTATATGCGGCTCTACTCCGAAGAAGGCTGCTACCTCATCGCCATGTTCGCCCGTACCGAAACGGCGAAAGAGGTGCGTAGGTGGCTTGCGTCCCTGCCCCGCAAGATCCGCCAGGTGCAGGAGGAGGCCGCGCCGGAGAAGCTGGAGCAGGTTAGGGACTATTTTTTCAAGGAGATTGTGCCGCGCATTTTCCGTCTCTTGAGCACGCCGGTCGGCAGCAATCTCGGCTATGCGCAGTTGGAACGCCTCACCCAGTTGCGTGCTTTCGGCCTTATTACGCAACGGGAGGCTGCCAGGCTCTACAACATTTCGGTGGAGACGGTGCGGTCGGTCGAGCGGGAGATGTCCGCGATCCTGGGCCTTGAAATCAAACCCCTGAACCAATTTCAGCGGGACCGAAACTTTAAGCAGGCCATCGAGAGCCTCTTGGAGTATCGGAAGGCTCAGGAGGCCGCCGCGGCATCGCTGGAGGCCCCCCGGAACCGGAAGAAAATGCACTAAACTGCTACAGACGTCCATCCGGGCTGCGCATCCATTTGATGGCGCAGCCCAACATCCTGGCCGGCAGGGCGGCTTTACAGCAAACCAAAACCATGGGCTACCAAAAACCTGAAACCAGATGGCAGAAGACGTGGCGCCTGCTCAAGAAATACCATTTCCTCTGGGTGCCGCTGGTGATCATCTATTTGGACCGGATATTCATCCTGTGGCCGCATTACTCTTTCTTCGGGGAAATCCCGTTTTTCATGAAACTGGCGCTGCTGGAGACCTTCGGCCACACCATCTGGTTTACGTTCCATTTGGGGGTGCTCCTGCTGATGCTGTTGGGCTGGCTGTGGGTGGTGCTGATCCACATTGCGGTCGCCTTTTATATATGCAGGTTGCTTAACCGTCTTTTTAAGGAGATTTCATATCGGCGGGCCATGGACCATAAAGTTCTGACGACTATTCATAGGGAGGTCGCCAGAGAGCAGGTGCATAATTATTTTCGGGAGCTTCGCCGGAAAACGAAGCAGAACAAATTTTTGGTCCAATACTGGCCGTGGTGCTTCCTGGTCCAGGCTATTCCGAAAGAGGAGTGCAAGAAGCTGGCCAGTGAGCTGCCCAGTGACGCTTTAGATCCTGATAAAGTGGCGGCGACGCTGCAACAGTTCGATCAGTACCTGGTGGCCTTTTATCACGCCCTCAAACATGTGAAGGCCGTGTATGTGGACAGGGTGTGGGGGGAGTCAGGCCCTCCGGCATTACAAACGCCAGACAAACCAATTGTTGGTGCAGAAGGGCTGCCACCTCTGGCTCAGGAACAAACAACCACGGGCACAGGCGGGGGCGGTCCAGCTGTTGTCTTGTCCGTGGAGCCTGCCGCGCCGGTGGCCGAGGCGCCGGTGGACGTTTCGGATGCCAAGCCTGCGGGGGGTGAAGCTGGGACTGAGGCGTTGGCTCCGTCATGCCAGGACGGTGCGGATCAGGTGGGCCAGCCTGAAATGCCGCCGGAGGTCGGGGAAGGGGCGGTTCCGGTGTTGCAGCCGGGGCAGCAAGGGGAAAGGGAGGCGCCTGAGCCAGAGGTCCTGGCGGTCGCTATGGGAGAGGTCGGTCCTGCTGGGCCTGAAGCTGCGCTGGCGCAGCGGGATGTCGAGCCTGCCGGGCAGGTGCAGCCGGCGGCGCCAAGTCCTGCCGGGGTGGCCTTGGCCCGGATGGAGGAAATGGCGGAGTCGGGCAGGGTAGTGAAGCCGCTGCTGGCGGAGAGGATCAGCCTGGCGAAGGCGTTAAGTGGTATCGAGGCCAAAATAGAGAGCAAGGACATGTTGCGGCAGTCCCTCAATAAGCCGCCCTTGACCGAGGCTGAGAAGGAGCAGATCCGGCAGGAGTACTTGAGCAAGGTTGACCCGGAGGAGCTGGCGGCCTGGCGGGCCAGCCAGGCGCAGCCGGAAGGCGATAAAAAATCTGGGGTTGGCCAGGGTGGACAGGGGGAGCCGTCCGGACCGGGCGAGCCCATGTCCTCGTTGCATGAGGTAACCGAGCGGCAGGCAGGCGGAGCAGAAAGCGGTTTGGTCGGCGAGGGCCAGGAGGATTCGGAGGAGCCGGGACTGGACGATGACGAGGATTATGAGGATGACGAGGACGAGGAGGTCACGCCAGAGCAGTGGGCAGAGGCGCTCCAGTGGGCTGGGGGCGATCCCTTGGTGGCGGCGGTGATCCGCCTGATGCGCAACCGGGATGAGTGGCAGGGCCCACCCAGCGAGATGCTGGTTACCTTAGGTTTATATGCCCCGCGGGAAGCCAAAGAAGATGATAACTGGCCGAAGAATGTCAGGTGGCTGACCAGAAAACTTAACCAATCGGTGCACCAGATGGTTCAAGTCGGGATCAAACTTGAGAATGCCAGAACCAAACAGAACCGCGTCATTTTAATCAGCAGAATATAAGCATTTTGGTGCTGGGTGACATCATTTTGGCCGGGTGACATCAAAAACCGGGCTGGGTGACATCAAAACCGGGGCCTGGGTGACATCATAAGGATAGTGAAATCAAATGGATAAGGTTTGGGTGACAACAAAGGGTGACATCATTTTGGTGCTGGGTGACATCATTTTGGCCGGGTGACATCAAAAACCGGGCTGGGTGACATCATATTATGATTATAATCAGGTATTTATATCGTTTAGAGGTCTGCTGGTGACATCATTCGTGCGATCCATCAATCGCATGGGAAAAACGGGCCGTTTTTCCCTAGATAAGAAGGGAAAAACGGGGTCGGTTTGGCACACGGTTGAGGAAGGGCATAAACGGCTCAGGAGGTCAAGCGGTGGAAGTAAATCCAATCCAGGGTGGAGGTCAAGGCCAAGGGCAAGCGAGGGCAGCGGGCCGCATCGTCAACGCCGAGGCAGTACTGCTGGCGGCGGGCCTGGCCCTCTGTCTGGCGGCGGCATTGGGCATGGCGGACTCGCTCTGCCTGACACGTGGTTGTGAACTGTATCAGGACTTCACCGTCCTGGGCGTCTCCATGCACGTCTGGGGGGCGTTGGCCTTCGGCGCGGCCCTGGCGTTCAAGCTCCTGGGCCTGGGCATCTACCGCCCCTATATCCTGGCCTGCCTCTGGGGAGAGGTCGTCCTGCTCGTCTGGCAGGTGTTGTCGGCGCCGTGCAGCGAGTGTCTGCTCGTGGGCTTGATCTGGGGGGCGGTAGCCTGGCTGGCGGTGCGGGAGCCGCTCTCCCAGGGGGTCTGGGCCGGCTTGTGGGCCACATCCCTGGTTGTACTGCTGCTGGAGGCAGCGGCGCCGTGGCCGTTGTATGGCAAGCCTGAAGCGCCCGTGAAGATATTCTTCTCGCCTGGGTGTGAGGCCTGCCAGGCGGAGTTGGCCAAGCTGGCGGAGGCGGGGCCGGAGGTGATGGCCAACGTGGCCCTGTATCCCATAGCCCGGAACGACGCGGAGGTGGCGGCGGTCCACCGCATGGGCCGGGCCTTGGCGGACACGGGGAACCTGTGGCTTGCCATGCTCCAGGGGACGCCCAAACAAGGAGAGGCAACTTGGTTGTCAGATATCGGCCTGCGGGCCAGGCTGTGGGGGAACAAGCTCCTGTTGGGGCGCATGGGGGTGACCAGGATACCGGTGGCCTTGAGTTACAGCCTGGACGCCAGCGGCCAGGACTGCGGGGTGGGTGGTGTCGAAGATTGCAAGTAGCTGCGCCGGCCAGGCAATAGATGCCGACGCGGTGCAGGCGTGGCTGGAGTATGAAATGGCCAAGCTCAAGCTGACGGCCAGCCGGCTGGTGGAGTCGTATTTCCGGGAAGGGCGCGACAGATCGTATAGCCAGAAGATCTGGCCGAGGCTGAAGGACTACAACGGCCGATCGTTCTATGTAATCTGGTGCCGGAAGGACTATGTGAATCCGAAGCGCGGGGTGGTGCGGACGCAGCATATCAGCCGTGGGCAGGGCAGTTACCGGCGGCGGTTGGCGCAGGTCTGCCAGCATTTGGAATCTGAGGAAAAAAGATTTGTGCTGGGCTACGAGGCGCAGTTCCAGGAGATCAGGAAAGCGGCGGAGATGCTGGGGAATATGCTGAGTTGTTTAGGCCGGTATCGCCAGCAGCAAGAAAAAGGGTCAAAAAACGTCTTATTCGGCGACCACGGCGGCGGCGCCGTCTGTTAAGGAGAAAACAGGTATGGGAATCGGCAATATATGGCGCACGACAAAAGGCAAGATGCCCTGGTTGTTAAGGAGCAGGCGCTCTCGAGTTCCGGTTACGTATCCGCCGGTGTCGGCGGGCATACCGGCGCTGCCGGTGGACCAGGTGTTGCAGCCGCATGCAGAGACCATGGCGAAAATCAGGCACCTGGTGGAGCGTGAGGAGGACTGGGGCAGGTGGTATTTGCCGCTGATCGAGCGTTATGCGGCATTTGTGCATTTGCTGCCGGCCAGCGAGTATCACCATCACCGGGGGGCGGGGGGATTGCTGTCCCACGGGTTGGAGGTGGGCCTGTATTGCATACAGCGGGCGCATGACAAGCTGTATGGCATGCATCTGGAGCCGCGGTTGCGGCGGTTGGCGAGGCCCCGGTGGCAGTATGGGTGTTTTGTGGCGGGGCTGTGCCACGACGTGGCCAAGCCGGTGGTGCTGCTGCGGGCCGTGCTGGAGCCGTCGGGCAGGGATCTGCCGGACTGGGATGACCGTTGTTGGCGGCCGTTGGCGCAGGACTTGGTTACGTGGTGTCGGGAGAAGGGTGCGGAGCGTTATTGGGTCGTGTTCCGCCGGAAGCGCCAGGCCAAAGACCATGAACGGCTGGCGGGGCTGGCCCTGGACCGGGTGCTGACGGCGGCGGACCGGGCCTATCTGTCTGAGTATGACAGTGAGTTGCTGCTCAACGTGATGGGTACGGTCCAGAAGGAAGCTGGGATGGACCATGAGATGTCCAAGCTGGTCTTGTCGGCGGACCGCCGGAGCGTGCAGGAGGATTTGGGTAGGTCGAATTTAGCTCGGGATATTGGCCAGGAGGTCGGCCTGCCGGTGATGCGGATAATCAGCGACGCCATGCTGCGCCTGGTGCGGGAAGACGTATGGCGGGTGAACGTTGCTGGCGGGCGGCTATGGTATTTGGAGTCGGGATTATACCTGGTGTGGCCGGAGGGGGGCAAAGACATTGGCTTGTTGCTGGACCGGGACGAGGCCTATCGGGGGGTGCCGAGAAATCCGCAGACGCTGGCTCAGATTATGCTGGAGTGGCAGTTTATCGAGGCGACGTCGGAGGGTTCACCGTTTTGGTGGGTCACGTTGGAGGGGGTTACGGAGAAACTGCTGGCGTTAAAGATTCGGGAGCCGCGGGGGCTGTTGGAGGTTATGCCGGCGCCGTGGCCTGGTGAGGTCTGGGGGTATGAGTCGGGTCGAGAGGGAGAGTTAGTCGAAAAAGAGGCTGAGCATGAAGAAGAACAGCTGTTGGCAGCTGAAGCGGACTTGGAAAAACAGTCAGGAGATAGTGAAGGAATCGTAGCAGCGGAGGTCTTAGAGGAACCGGATGAGCCTGGGCCTGCGCAAGCCAACCAGGGGGATAGGCCCTCGGCCCTGTCGAGGGCCGGTGCTGCGCTGCGTGGCTGTCTGGGCCGGACTGGGCGGGCGATATGGGAATGTGTGCCAGCGGTAGTTAGGAAAAAGCTGCATGGGCGGCAGTCGGAGATAGAGGGGGAGACGGCTGCGACGCTGGCGCTTTGCCAGGAGATGACGGCAGCCGTGTCGGCCTTGAGGTCCAGCGTAGCCGCCCATGGCGAGCAGCTCAGCATGCTGGTGGAGACAAGCCGGATGTTGATCAAAGCAATCGACATGCATTATGGGGGATCGGAGCCAATGTGGGTTCGGGAGATCACCTGGTTGTTATGTGACGGGTTGCCGGTGTCGGAGTTTGAGGCGGAGCGTATCAAGCGGCTTTTTGGTGGCGGCGGTCGGGTTCGGGACTGGTTCCGCCTGTCGGAAGACGGCTATGTGCTGGGCCGTGTGGATTGGGCTAGCGAGGAGTAGGGCGTGCGCTGGTTTGAATATGACTACATTTTGCGCCCGAATGTGGAGTTTTGGGCGTTGCTGGGCTGGGTGGGGGGCGGCCTGGGGACGCTGTGGCTGTGGCGGCACAGCAATTATCCCGTGGTAGTTATATACGGGATGTTGCTGGTGTGTTTTGTCCTGGGGGCGTTTCGGGGCCTGGGGGCATGGGGCCGCTATGTGCAGAACCGTCGGCTGTTGTGTGGCAGCCTGGAGAAGATCAGATTTGCGTCGCTGCGGCGTCGTTTCAAGGCCGACAAGGTGTGGCTTGGGAAGGGGTTTCCCTGGGGGAGTGAAGAAATCCAGAAGGCCGGAGACATCCTCAAGGGGGCGCCGGCGGAGTTAATGCGCCGGAGTCAGGGTCAATGGATCCACGGGGTTGGGCAAGAGAAAGACCTGCGGGTGGACCTGAAGCTGTTGGAGGGCCACACCTTGATCATAGGGACGACGGGTGCGGGTAAGACGCGGCTGTTTGACCTGTTGGTGGCCCAGGCGATCCTGCGGGACGAGGCGGTGGTCATCATTGACCCGAAAGGGGATATGGAGTTGCGGGAGAATGCCCGGCGGGCTTGTGCGGCGCACCGTGGGGAGGACCGGTTTGCGTTTTTCCATCCGGCCATGACGGGGGAGAGTGTTCGGATCGACCCGATGCGGAACTGGAACCGGGCCACGGAGTTGGCGAGCCGGGTGGCGGCGTTGATCCCGACGGAGGCGAAGGCGGACCCGTTTGCGGCGTTCGGCTGGATGGCGCTGAACGCGATAGTGCAGGGTTTGGTGTATGTGGAGAAGAGGCCCAACCTGGTGAAGTTGCGGCACTACATTGAGATCGGTCCGAAGAACTTGGTGATCAAGGCGCTGGAGCAGTTTTTCCAGGCATATCTGGGGGCGTCATGGCAGGCCAAGGTGGAGGCGGCCAGGGGCCAGTTGTCGGTGAAGGCCGAGAGGGGCAGGAAGCAGAAGGCTGAGGAGGACATAGACCTCTACATCGCGTATTACAACAACATTGTGCCGCAGGAGCGCCATGAGCAGGCGGTGGACGGGTTGATTTCGGCGTATTTGCACAACTGGGAGCATTTCCAGAAGATGGTGGCGTCGCTGAACCCGATCTTGGCGATGTTGACGACGGGTGACATGCGGCATTTGCTGTCGCCGCAGGACCGTGACGGCGATCCACGGCAGGTGCTGGACTTGAAGACGGTGTTGGACCGGAACATGGTGCTGTATGTGGGGCTGGACAGCCTGTCGGACCCGACGGTGGGGAGCGCCATTGGATCGATTATGCTTGCGGACCTGACGGCGGTGGCGTCGGACCGTTACAACTTTATGCCGGACCCGCCGAAGGTGAACGTCTTCATAGACGAGGCGGCGGAGGTGGTGAACGACCCGGCGGTGCAGCTATTGAACAAATCCCGAGGTGCGGGATTCCGGGTGTTTATAGCCACGCAGACGTTGGCGGACCTGGAGGTGCGGACGGGGACGGAGGCCGGGGCGCGGCAGGTGCTGGGGAACACGAACAACTGGATCATCCTGCGGTCCATAGACGGGGAGACGCAGAAGTATATCAGCGAGGCGCTGCCGAAGGTGGCGACGCGGACGTTGGACCTGGGCTACCGGAGCGGCGCCACGGCGGATGCGCCCACGGATTTTACGGGGACGTATACGGAGAGTTTGAAAGAGGCGGAGCAGGACCTGATGCCGGCGGCGCTGATGGGCTTGCTGCCGAACCTGCATTATTTTTGCCGGTTGGCGGATGGCACGGCGTGGAAGGGCCGGCTACCGATATTGGAATACCGTTAGGAGGGGGCGGTGAAACCGGACATACGGGAGATGCCGATAGACGAGTTGCGGGTGGTGAAGGCATATCGGGACTTGGTGCCGAAGCCGCTGGCGAAGGACCTGGAGCTGTTGCGGGCGGAGGTTAGGGCCAACGGGCTTGACCCAGCCCATCCCCTGGTAGTGAACGAGGACCTGGTGGTGCTGGACGGGCATACCCGTTTGGAGATCGCCAAGGACCTGGGCCTGGCGTGGGTTTGGGTGACGGTGAAGGATTTGGAGGATAACTGGGCGGAGCGTGAGTTTGTCATCAAGGCGAACCTGGCGCGGCGTCAGTTGAACACGGCGCAGCGGGCGGAGTTGGGGCTGAAGCTGTTAGAGATTGAGCGGGAGAGGGCGAAGAGGCGTCAGCAGCTGGCGGGCCAACTGTATGGCCGGGGGCAGTCGTCGCCGAGCCCGGAGGAGTTCTTGCGACAGTGGGTGCAGGGCCTCCAGGAGCAGGCGGTGCAGGAGGCGGTGTGTCGCGCGCCTGTGGCGGCCACGCAAACAACCCAAACAGGGGGAGACGAAAAGGTTGTTCCGAATTCAGAACAACCTATCACGTGCTCACAAGCACAAGACGGTAGGTCTCTGGAAATCGTGGCCCGACAGGTAGGCATTGGCAAAGATACTCTATATCGCGCCCAGGCCATCCAGCAAGCGGCGCAGCAGGACCCGCAGGTAGCCTCGGATTGGGAGGACGCCAAGGCTGGGAAGACGTCGGTGAACCGGGTGTATCGGAAGGTTCGGGTGAAGGACCTGCCGCAGCATTACGGCGCCGGGATTAAAACGGGGCCGTTCAGCTTGAAGGTCGAGCCGCCGCCGGAGCCCAAGCCGGAGCGGATATATAACGAGGAGGAGAAGTGGGAGCTGCTCTGGATGGTGGCGGAC
>CALGOE010000086.1 GCA_937958145.1 uncultured Desulfobacca sp. | reverse complement strand
CATGGGCCGGGGGCCAACCCGCAAAGCCTGAAAAACTCGTAGGGGCACGGTGAACCGTGCCCCTACAGAGATCTTTGCGAAGCAACAATGGGAGTTGGCGGCAGAGGTTCAGGTTCTGGCCTTTCCCCTTCTTATTTTTTTCAGGAACGTTGGGAGAGATTGTGACTAAAGCGCTGACCAAAGGCGCCGAGATTGATCTGACCATCGACAAACTGGCCTTTGGCGGCCAAGCCCTGGGCCGACATGAAGGCCTGGTGGTCTTTGTGGACCACGGCCTGCCGGGCCAGCGGTTGCGCGTCCGGCTCCGCAAGAAAAAGGCCAACTATGCCGAGGCCGAGGTGCTCCAGGTATTGGGCCAAGCACCCCAGTACGTGCCGCCGCGCTGCCGCCACTTCGGCTTCTGCGGCGGCTGCCGCTGGCAGGACCTGGCCTATGCGGCGCAACTGCACTGGAAGCGGCAGCAGGTGCTGGAATGCCTGGAGAAGTTGGCAGGTTTCCAAAGCGAAGTGGTGGCCCCGACGACGCCGTCGCCTGCGACCTGGTACTACCGCAACAAGATGGAGTTCACCTTTGCTCCCCGGCCCTGGCTGCCGGAGGCAGACCTGGCGGCCGGTGCCGATCCGGAGATCCTGGGCGCGGCTCTGGGTCTGCACGTCCCCGGTTCGTTCCACCGGGTCTTTGACGTGGAGGAGTGTTATCTGCAGTCGCCGCCGACCGGCCTTATTCTGGCCTTTATCCGGCAGTTCGTGCGCCAAAGCGGCCTGCCGGCCTACGATACCCGGCAGCATAAGGGCTTTTGGCGCTTTGTGGTGCTCCGGGAAGGGAAGCGCACCGGCGAACAATTGCTCTGGCTCATCACCACGGCCCAGGGCGACAACCGCGTCGTCGACACCCTGGCCGCCCGACTCCGGGAGGCCTTTCCTGCATTGACCACCATGGTCCACGCCGTGAGCGACCGGAAGGCCCAGGTGGCCCAGGCCGACCAGGGCCGGGTGCTGTGGGGGCCCGGTTACCTGGAGGAGGAACTGTGCGGCCGGCGTTTCCGCATTTCCCCCGCCTCGTTCTTCCAGACCAACACCGCCGCGGCTGAAGCCCTCTATGAGGCCGTGGGGCGCCTGGCCGACCTCAGCGGCCGGGAAACAGTCTGGGACCTCTACTGCGGCGCCGGCAGCATCGCCCTGTCGCTGGCCGACCGGGCCCGGCGGGTGGTGGGCTTTGAGCTGGTGGCGGCGGCCATCCAGGACGCCTATGTCAACGCCCGCCTGAACGGCGTGGACAACTGCCAGTTCATCGCCGGCGACCTCAAGGACTGCCTGCGCCAGGCCCTGCACTCACCCCATTATGCCCGCCCCGACGTCGTCGTCACCGACCCGCCCCGGGCCGGCATGCACCCCCAGGTCATCCAGGCCCTCCTGGACCTGGCGCCGGCAAGGATCATTGCCGTATCCTGCAATCCGGCCACGTTGGCCCGGGACCTGGCCCTGCTGCAGGAAAAATATGCCCTTACCGCCTTCGAGCCCTTTGATCTCTTCCCGCATACGCCGCATATTGAGTGCGTGGCGCAATTGGCAAGAAAGGGACACCAGACTTAAGTGGAGATAGGGTATCCTTTTTCTCCCAGGGTTTTCAGAACCCGGCGGTTGTGTTAAAATGCACGTGGCCGAGCCTTGTGGCGGCAATTTCTCCGGACGGTGGTGCTCGTGAAAAAGACGGTTCGATTTCTGCCCTATGATATTGCCATTGAGGTTGAGGAAGGTGCCAACCTGCTGGCGACCGCCATGGAAGCCGGCGTGCATATCAATGCCTCCTGCGGCGGCGAGGGCGTTTGCGGCAAGTGCAAGATTATCCTGGAAAGCGGCGAACTGGAAAGCAAGCGGGGGGCCAGTCAGAGCACCGAGGAGTGGAACCTGGGCTTCCGGCTGGCCTGTCAGTCCCAGGTCAGGTCCGATGTGGTGGTGCGCATCCCGCCGGAGTCGCTCTTTGAAAAACGCCTCATGCGCCAGAAGCCGCCGGCGGCCAAGCTGCGGCCCATGCCCTTTGATGTGGCCGAACTCCAGGAAACGGGCCGCTATGATCCCGCCTTCCAGAAGAAATTCCTGACCCTGCCGGCGCCCACCCTCAGCGATAATATGTGCGACCTGCGTCGGCTGCGGGAAGGTCTGAAAAAGCAATACCGCCTGGACAATATTACCGTGGACTTCGCCCTGACTCGCACCCTGGCCCAGGCCCTGCGGGAAAAGAATTTTGAGGTCACCGTTACCCTGGATTTTGCCCAACGTCGTTCCCGCAAACCCCGGTTGGTGCGGGTGGAGGCGGGCGACACCACCGGCCATCACTATGCCATTGCCATTGACATCGGCACCACCACGGTCTGGGGCCAGGTCCTGGATCTGGTCAACGGCACCATCCTTGAGGCCTTGGGGGAATACAACGCCCAGATCAGCTACGGCGAAGACGTCATCAGCCGCATTATCTATGCCAGCAAACCTGAGGGGCTGAAACGCCTGCAGGAAGTGGTCGTCGCCACCATCAATTCGGTCATCCAGGCCCTCCTGAAAAAGTGCCAGCTGACCACCGGCGACATCTCCCACCTGACCCTGGCGGCCAACACCACCATGACCCACCTCTTTCTCGGCGTTGATCCCAAATACATCCGCCTGGCGCCCTATGTCCCGACGCTCTGCGCCATTCCACCGGTGCGGGCCCGGGACCTGGGCCT
The DNA here is from genome assembly GCA_937958145.1 of uncultured Desulfobacca sp. GTDB lineage: Bacteria > Desulfobacterota > Desulfobaccia > Desulfobaccales > Desulfobaccaceae > Desulfobacca. The sequence continues at coordinate 5,514 of CALGOE010000086.1, read as the reverse complement.
GGCCGTCGCCGACCATGTCTTTATCTATTGCCTCAGCAATGTCTCCAGCTACGTGGGGGGCGACATCGTCTCCGGCGTCCTGGGCTCCGGCATGTACCAGGAAAACAAGCTCACCCTGTATATCGATATCGGCACCAACGGCGAGATCGTCGTGGGCAATAAAGACTGGATGGTCTGCGCCGCCTGCTCCGCCGGCCCGGCCTTTGAAGGCGGCGGCATCCGCTTCGGCATGCGGGCCACCCGGGGCGCCATCGAAGACATCAGCATCAATCCGGAAACCGGCGAACCCATGCTCATGACCATCGGCATGGCCAAACCCAAAGGCATCTGCGGCTCCGGCCTCATCAACATCCTGGCCGCGCTCATGGAGATCGGCTTCATCGATCCCAAGGGCAAATTCCGGGATGATCTGGACACCCCGCATATCCGCCAGGGCGAGAGCGGTCGGGAATATGTCCTGGCCACGGCCCCGAACACCCAAATTAATCAGGATATTGTGCTCAGCGAAGTGGATATCGACAACCTGATGCGAGCCAAGGGGGCCATGTATGCCGGCTACATCACCCTCCTGGAGAGCGTCGGCCTCTCCATCCTGGACCTGGAACAGATCATCCTGGCCGGGGCCTTCGGCAGCTTCATCAACATCGAAAACGCCATTACCATCGGCCTCATGCCGGACCTGCCCCTGGACAAGTTCACGTATGTGGGCAACGGCTCCCTCCTGGGGGCCACCATGGTGGCCTTCTCCCGGGAGATGCTGGAAGAGGAACGCCGCGTGGCCCAGATGATGACCAACTTCGAGCTCTCCGAGACCCCCAGCTTCATGGACCATTACATGGCGGCCCTGTTCCTGCCCCATACCAAAAAGGAATATTTCCCGAACGTAATGGCGCGGTTGGCGGGGTTTGGGAAGAAATAGTGAACCCAACGCCAAAAATTATGAGGGTTCGAGAGGGTGACTACCTCGCCGAAGTCGATATTCAGCTCATTTATACCGAGGACGGTTGGTCTCCTTACCTTTCCCTGGAGGATGCGCAAAAACTGGATGAGGTGCGGGAGGCCCTGCGCCAGGGAGATCTGGCCACTGCCGGCCAGCATGCCAGGATTTATAGCCTCACGCCGTTGGCGGTCTAGGTCACCCTGCTGCAAGGAGCATCACCTGGCGGCCCTCTACCTGTCCAACCATAAGGAAGAAAATGAATAATTATGACTGATGCCGCGGCAGACCTGTTGCAGGCGGTGGGGGAGCGGAAATTTGCCACTGTCCTGGCCGATCCCCCCTGGCAGTTTACCAACCGCACCGGCAAGATGGCCCCGGAACACAAGCGGCTGCGGCGCTACCCGACGATGAATCTTGAGGAAATCAAACAGTTGCCAGTAAAGGCTTTTTTGGCCGAGACATCCCACCTCTACCTCTGGGTGCCCAATGCCCTGTTGGCCGAAGGCTTAGAGGTCCTCACAGCCTGGGGGTTTACCTACAAAACGAACATTATTTGGTATAAAGTCCGCAAAGATGGCGGTCCGGACCGCCGGGGCGTGGGCTTTTATTTCCGCAATGTCACCGAGATGCTTCTTTTTGGCGTCAGGGGCAAGAAGGCCCGGACCCTGGCGCCGGGGCGCAGCCAAGAGAATATCATCATCTCCCCCAAACGGGAGCATAGCCGTAAACCCGATGAGCAATACCAGCTCATTGAGGCTTGCAGTCCGGGGCCGTACCTGGAATTGTTTGCCCGAGGGGCCAGACCCGGCTGGTTTGCCTGGGGGAATCAAGCCGAGGCGTACACCCCGGACTGGCCGACGTATGCCAATAATTCCCAGGCGACCGCCGCCTTGATCAAACAAATGAAGCTCCTTTGAACTGTCAGTCGCCTCCAAAAGGATAACCCGTGAAATTACGCTGGCGCACCGGCACCTTCATTGAGGCTTGGGCTGCTCTGCAGAACTTTCGCCCCAGGGCTGAGCCGCCCCTGCTCACACACCCACACCATGAGCTACCTGTATCGCAAGGCTAAACCGCGGCCGGCATTTTTTCGGCCGGGACCTATGAACCCTTGCCTGGCAGGACCAATTAAGAAATATCGCCGGGAACATCGGCCTTTGACTTGATGCCTTCCCGGGGAGGACAGACCGTCCGCTCGGCGAGAAATCGCATCAAACGGGCCCGCAATACCCGTCCTTCCTCGCCCATACCGGCCAGAATATACTCCGTCAGGCCGCAGAGCTCCATTTTTGATACAATGGTAGTCTTTTTATTTCTTTTCCGCATGCCGTTTCTCCCAATCCATGCGCTTGGAAGAATCTTTTTCAAAATATGTGCCAAACTATAACAAGCTGAATATTATTAAAAAAAATGGACAGCAAGGTTTTGCGGGCCTATACTTTTATCGGCAAGTCTAGTCTAATCTTCAAAAATGCCACAATGGTGCAGGCAGATTACGGCCAGCAGAGGGATGGCAGTCGTGTGCGGATATGGGGTTAGCTGGCAAAGTATGGGGGTGTTGGATTTCCAGCCGCGTGGCCCAGGCGGTGGCCGGGTTATTCGTCGTAGCGTTGGAGGCAGTAGATGCCCACCAGGAAAGAAGTCAGGCCATACGCGGCAATAACGGCCAGGGAGGGGAAGGCGGCCGGAGACCAGGAGGGTTGGCGGAGCAGATAATTGACGTGGGTCAAAGGCAGGAGCAGGATGATCTGTTGAAGCAGCCAGGGCAGCTCCTCCAGGGGAAAAAAGGTGCCGCTGAAAAAGGCCATGGGCATGATGAAGAAGTTGGTAACGCTGGCAGCATCGTCATGGGAACGGGAGAGAAGCCCGACGATGACGCCAAAGGAGGCCGCGGCAAAGCAATTGAGAATGACGGTGACCACAAAGAGCACCGACAACGCCAAGTTGCTGCCCACCAGATAACCGCAGCCGACGAGGATCACGGAGGCAAAAAGGCCGCGGGTCATGCCGGCCAGGACCTGCCCCACCATGATGGCGGCAGGACTTACCGGGGCTTGCAGGTACACCTGGAAATTACGAAAGAACAGGCGAGCCACGGTAATGCCATTGGCAATCCAGGTATAGGCGTTGATCAGGGAGGTGACGGCGATCAGACCCGGCATGAGAAAATCCAGATAGCTGCCCCCGGTCAATTGCACCCGCGGGCCGAGACCGACGCCAAAAACAAAAAGGTATAACAACGGCGTCAGCATGGTGGAGAGGACAAACCCCAGGCGCAGGAGGCGGCGCTTAAAAATGAGGATTTCCCGCAGGTATATCGGATACCAATTCATGAGTTGAGGAAAAGGCTAGGCCTGGCGCTTCCACAGGCGTGCTTGGAACCTGGGGCTTGGCCTCGGCCGGTGAGAGGGGTTAGGGCCTCCCGGACTCTCCGCCTGCGCCAGCCGCGGTTAGATGGCCGTTTCGCCCCGTTCGCCGGTGCGGATGCGGATGACCTCGGCTACCGGCAAAACAAATATCTTGCCGTCGCCGATGCGGCCGGTGCGAGCCGTGGCCTGAATGGTGCCAACGATATCGGGCACTTTATCATCCGGCGCCACGATCTCAATCTTTACTTTCGGGATAAAGTCCACCTGATATTCCATCCCCCGGTAGACCTCCCGGATGCCTTTTTGGCGACCGAAGCCCTTCACCTCGGTGATCGTCATGCCATGAACGTCCAGGCGCTGGAGGGCTTCTTTCACGGCCTCTAATTTGAAAGGCTGGATGACGGCTTCAATTTTTTGCATAGGGTCTCCTCGGCTGGGCCAGGAGGGTGTCGGTATCACATCTGGCCATACTTAACTATCGCGCCAATTAATACATTTGCTAACCTGAAAATAACCGAAAAAATTCGGGCCGGTCCTGCCAGTATTTGACATTCTTCCGGCCCATGTTTATAATGTCATTTAAAAGAAAGCCCGTATACTATTCCTGGGAGGGACGGTCTGCCGGCTGTCTCTCCTTATTTTTTCAGGAAGGGGCGGGTGCTCAACCATTAGGAGAAAAGAATGTCCGTGATTCAAGATGGCAAGTTTGTGCAGGTGCATTATGTCGGTTCCCTGGATGATGGTACCGTGTTTGATGACAGTCGGGGCCGGCAACCCTTGGAATTTCAGATCGGCAATCAGAGTGTCATCCCTGGGTTTGAAGAGGCCGTCAAATCCATGGCCGTAAACGAAGAAAAAACCGTTACTTTGACGCCGGAAGCCGGCTATGGCCAACGCCAGGAGACCTTGATCCGGGATTTCCCCACCACCATGCTGGGTCAAGATCGGGTGGAAGTCGGTCAGAATGTCTGGTTCGACAGCCCCCAAGGACCCGTGCCGGGGAAAGTGGTCGCCATGGCCGCCGAGACGTTCACCGTGGATTTCAATCATCCGCTGGCCGGCCAGAATTTGAACTTCCAGCTTACTCTGGTGGGCATCACTGACCACCCCACACAAGTTGGCTGCGGCTGCGGCTGCGGCTCTGATCCGACGGAATGCGGTTCCGGCGGCTGCGGTTGCTAAGCCGGTAAAAGGCCGGGCCCCTGGTCCGGCCTTACCATTACCAATTCCCGACGCCGCCCCTGACGTTTCCTCAACCCCCCTTTGAGATAGCGGGCATTGCCGCCTGAAAGAAAAAATCCCATTCTTCCCTAACTTTTTCCCCCTGCCGCTTTCCCTGAACTCTTCTGATGGGCAAAGCTGAGCCCCCGGGGAGAGATACCGGTAAAGACATAATCTGAGGCCATCAGGTATCCGATCCCGCTATTATCTGATATAGTGTAATAATTGCCGGGTCAGGCCACGGCCCGGTTATCGGGCGGTCTCGGTCAAGACCTGGCTGCCGCCGGGCGGATGCAGGCAATCCTTGCGTTTATGCCAGGATTTCCAGGTTTATGGTGATAGAAGGAATGATGCGGTCAGCCACGAAAGAAGAGTTATTGGCAGAACTGGCGGCCTTATGCGGCGTTGAGCCTCAGTATTATGATGTGGCCGGGAATCTGCACCAGACTGAGCCCGGGACCCAGGAGAGCATCCTGGCGGCCATGGGCTTTCGGTGTCATGATCTGGCAGAGCTGCAGCAGGAAGTGATACGTCGCCGCCAATGGCCTTGGTCGGCTTTAGTGGAGCCGGTCCTGGCCCTCTCCACGTCCCAGTTGCCAGCCGTCTGGGATCTTTATCTCCCCCTGCAGGGAGACGCCTTGCCGGCCAACCTGACCATTGCCTGGGAATTGCTCGACGAACAGGGACAGTGTTGTTATCAGGAGCAGATCCTGGAACCGCCGCCATTGGCGGCAACCCGCCACTTTGACAGTGGCAGCTATGGCCGGGTGTCCTTGCCTCTGCCGCCTGATCTGCCGCCGGGTTATTATCAGTTGCGGGTGCAGGTGCGATGCGGCAGCCAAGAACGGCAGGGTCAGATGCTGCTGGTGGTGGCGCCACCCCAGGTGTATGTGGCCGAGGTTTTGCACCGGCGGCGGCTTTGGGGCCTCAATCTGCCCCTTTACGCACTGACCAGCCGACGGAATTGGGGGATCGGCGACTGCG
>CALGOE010000085.1 GCA_937958145.1 uncultured Desulfobacca sp. | reverse complement strand
TGTTCTGGAACCCCCGGAATATTTATCCCCCGGGCCTGTTCAACCTGACGGTTGGAAACAATTAACGCCCCGCCTCAGAACTAAGGCGGCAGTGCAGATGCGGCGGGTTTTCCGCTCATCTTTTCTCAATAAAAAAAGGGGGGTTGCCCCCCCTTATAACAGATTGCCCTCGCCTCGGTTACGGTCTGTTGGCCATGGCCAGTCTCTGACCTTCCAGGAAGGCCCGGGCGCCGATCAGGCCGCTTTCCACACCTTTGGTCACCATGGTGCTGGGGGCGCTGGTGTCTTTATCCAGGCCTTTGGCCCGCAGGGCTTCGTTGTTGGCCTTCATGCCTTTATCAATGGCATGCAGACCTTCCTGCACCATCCGGCCGCCTTCCACGAAGGTATCCAGGCAGCGGTATTGGCCTTCCAGATCCCGGTTGGCAACGCAGACATTCCATTCCTGCTGACCCTGATCCAGGAGGGCCATGCCTTTTTTGGCCATATCCAGGCCATCGTTGATGACCTTGTTGCCGGCGGTGACATCAGGCAGGCAGCCCTTGTCGGTGCAGATCTGGACATACTGTTTCATGCCCTGCTCCACCGTGTTCACACCCTCTCTCATGGTGTCCCGGGCTTTGAGCATCATTTCTACGCCCTTGGCAAAAAGAGCCGGGTCTTTGGCAGCCGAGGCCGGCAGGGCCGAGAAAGCCAACGCTACGACGGCGACGATGATGGCACATTTTCCGAACAATTTCATTCTTCTTCCTCCTTGTGATTTTCTCCACCATACGGTGGATAATGATTCCATGGCAATGATACTTACTTTACTGCGGTTAATCAACATTTTTTTGGCAAAAGGATTAAATTTATCGGCGTTGTCTGGGGGATTAGACGGCCCAGTAACGACGGCAGACAACCTTGCTTGGTTTCTCCTTTCGTTCGGTCCTGGTTCGTGAGAGGCTGCCAGTATGTCAAAAAACAGGCTTTCGTCTTGGTTAGAGTTGACTGTGCCGTGACAATATGGTGATTTTTGCGGTATGGGAAAACCTGCAAAGATGGCTCTTCGGCCTTACAGGTATGTTTAAAATATCATCGTTCCAGCATTATTTCAAGGTTTTTTTTGGTTTCTAAAAAAATATTTTGGCCCTTGGTCTTCACTGCTGGATGCTGTTATCGGCCAAAGCCACTGTGCAACGACGGTGCCATTTAACATGGCGGCCGTTATATAGCAATAAAGCTATATAATGGGGGAAGTGAGTCCTATCCCCATACCTTTTGGAGGGCCTGGATCACTTCTTCATAATTGGGTTCGTTGGTCACTTCCTGCACCAGTTGCTTGTATTGCACTAGGCCTTGCCGATCAATAATCCAGACCGCCCGTGCCAGCAGGCGCAGTTCTTTGATCAGGACGCCATAGGCGAGGCCAAACGCTGCTTCCCGGTGATCGGACAGAGTTTTCACTTTGTCCACGCCGGCAGCGCCGCACCAGCGTTTTTGGGCAAACGGCAGGTCCATGCTCACGGTGATGATCTGCACGTCCGGGCCGAAGCTGGCCGCTTCGTCATTGAACCGCCGGGTTTCCAGATCACAGACCGGCGTATCGAGGGAGGGTACTGACGTCAGGACCACAACCTTGCCCCGCCAGGCCGAGAGCTTGACCGGGTTCAGATCGTTGTCCAGAAGTTCGATATCCGGGGCGGGCTGCCCCACTTGCACCTCTGCGCCCACCAGCGTCAGGGGATTGCCGTGAATGGTAATGATCCCGGGCCGTGCCGTCATGCTCTTCTCCTCGTCCTGCCAGATAATGTCGCCACCTCTGCCCGTCTGATTGTAGGGCCAGGAGCGAAGTAATTTGAACATAGGCACTCTTGAGCAGGTTGGCAAGAGGGAGGGCTGCAACAAGCTCCTTTTTTTCTCATGGGAGGGCGGCTTCCCCACCGCCCAGAGGATTACTATGACGCCGGCGGGGTGTGGGGGAGGGGACGGAGGGGCAGGGGGTGCCCCCACCCACTCCTTGGTCGAATTTTATCAAAAATATCCACGGGGTTACGGGTAGATGACTGCTCCTTGCCGACCTTTACCAGTACTGTCCGGCCAGGCGCCGATCCCGCTGCCAGGGCCAGGGGGTGGGTGGCCGGTGCTTATAGGACCGCACATGGGCCGGAGGCCAGTTCTTATATTGCTGCCAATGGTTGTGGGCCCGTGGCAGGGGGCGATAATGGCGGTCCGAGCCATGGGGCCGCCGCCACTTTTTGTCGTGCCAGGCCGGTCCCAGCGGATGAGGACCCGGGGCGCCGTAACGGGGATAAGCCACCTGGCGATCGTGGAGCTCACGATAGAAACGGCGGTCGGCCTGATCCAACTTGTGGTGCAGCCGGAACCGTTCCTGCGGCGTCACCCAGCCGTCCGCCCGGATGCGATCCGCCTCCCTGGCCAGGCGTTGTTGTTCCTTGGCCAACTTATGAGCTTCCTGAGGGGTGAGGGCCCCGCTCCGTATCCCTCGCTGCAGCCATTCTTCCTGCCGGTCCAGACGTCGATCAATGTCGCTGCCATACATTTGGGCGGTGGCCGTGCCACTCAAAACCAACAGACCCAAGACCGCGGCGCCGCTCCAACGCAAGAGTTTCCACCAGGGCATGGTAACTTCCTCCTGACGATGATGTTTGCTCTCTCCTGCTGATTCTCATGGGATGGGAATGCAAGGGGCCGGCCAAAATCGTCCGGAGGGAAAAATAGATATAATATTCATTGGATAAGTAAATTTTCCCAAGTTCCCATCCGGTTCCCTGGGGGAAACGCAACAGGTTAATTTGAGAAAATCAGGGGGCTGCAACTCTGGGACATGTCAATTTGAGAAAAGCAGGGCGGCAGGCCCGGGCCGATCAACGATTCCCGGCTACGAGATCTTCGTAGGCCGGCAGCACGCCCAGACCATGGGCTTTTTTGACGGCCCGGTCCACGGCCAGCCGCAGGGCTTCTTCTGCCAGCAGGCCCACCACGTGCAGATCAGCCGGGATCTGCGGCTGGGCCAGGACAAAAACAATGTCGCCGTCAAAGAGGGTGTGGATGGGGGTAATGGCTTTGGCCAGGCCGTTATGGCCCATCTGGGCGATCTTTTGGGCCTGTTCCCGGGTAAGGTGGGCATTGGTGGCGATGACGCCCAGGGTCGTGTTGGGTTCCCCGAAACGTTGGCGGGTGATGCCCTGGCGGATGTGGGCGGCGGCATCCACGAATTCGTGACTCTCAGGGGCGCGGCGGGCCCCGGCCATGATCTGGCCGGTGCTGTAATCCCGCACATCGCCGAAGGCGTTGACCACGACCAGCGCCCCCACCAAGAGGCCGTTGGGACCGCGCAGACAGACACTGCCCAGACCGCTTTTCATCCCCTGGTGGATGCCAAAGAGTTTGCCCACCGTGGCGCCGGTGCCGACGCCGACGCTGCCCTCGGCCACCGGGGCGGCGCTGGCTTGCTCGCAGGCCGCCAAGCCCATGGCCCGGTCCGGGCGCACCTTGCAGTTGCCCAAGGAAAGGTCGAAAATGACCGCGGTGGGGACGGTGGGCACCCGGGTGATGGTGACGTCAAACCCTTGGCCCCGTTCCTCCAGAAACTCCATAACGCCGCCGGCCGCGTCCAAGCCGAAGGCGCTGCCGCCAGCCAGAAGGATGGCCTGGATTTCATTGACGATGTGATAACTTAAGAGGGCGTCGATCTGCCGGGTGCCGGCTGCCGAACCTCGGATGTCGATGCTGCCCAGGGTGCCGGGAGGGCAAAGAATCACCGTGCAGCCGGTCAAGTTTTTAAAATCACTGGCATGTCCCACCAAAAAACCAGGGACGGCCGTCAGCGTGCCAACGATATCCGGGGTCATGCCAACTGTGCTCCTCAAGGCGCCAGGACGAATTGTCCCTGCCGGATGGTAATGATTCTGGTGGCAACCTCCGCTTCCCGTTCATAATTGAACCCCCGAAAGAGGGTAAATCCCGGGGGGGGCGTTTGCTGCTGCAGTTTGGGGGCCAACGCTTCCCGCCGCAACGAGGGGTTCTGCCGGATGGTTTCGGCCAGCAGGCGCATGCTGCTGTATCCCTGGGCGGCCAGATAGCCGGGGGCCTGATGAAAACGCTGGCGAAAATCGGCGACAAAGGCCTTGCTCAGGGGATCGGTATCGCCGGGCAGAAAACCGTCCACAAAAACGATGCCCGAGAGGATGTCGCCATATTTCAGGGTAGCCGGGGTGTGCAGCAGGTTAGTGCCCAACAGCCGGACGCCCTGGAGGGGCGTCAGGGCCAATGCTGTGGCCGCGGCCGCCGCCACCGGCGCCTCGTCAGGGATGAAAACGGCGTCCACGACCGGCCCACCGGTAAGGGTGGCCGGGATCTGGGTTAGGGTCTGGACGGCCTGGGCCACATCCTCCCCTCCTTCCTGGTAGGACGCCTGGCCCACGAGTCTGGCCGCCTGCCGATTGATTTCATCCCCAAACTGCCGGGCCAAAGTCTGGCCATACTTGGAATCAGGATAGAGGATGGCAAACCGCTGCCAGCCCGAGGTGGCGGTGGCGTAGTGCACCAGGGCCTGCACCATCTGGCGATGGGTCAAAAAATCCCGAAAAACCAGGGGGCGCCCCAGAGTCACGTCTTTTTTCTGGGTCAGGGCCACCAGCGGCAGACCCAGGCGCTGGGCCTCGGCCGCGGCTGCATCGGCAAGGGCCGACGGCAGGAAACCGATGAGGGCGGTAACACTGGGATCGTCCGCCAACTCGTTCACCGCGGCCGCGACACTCTCCGCTGTGCCGCCGCAATCGTGGATGATAAGGGGCAATCCCGTCTGCGCCGCGGCCAACTCCAGGCCGTTTTTGACCTGGCTGCCTGACTCGGCATCCGCACCGGAAAGGGGCAGCAGACAGCCCACAGCGCCGGGGGTGGCCGGCGCCTGGGGCTGGTCCGGCCGCAGACCCAATGGTCTGGCCTGAGCCGCCTCGGGGCTTTCGGGAAAACGCTGTTGCAAGGCCTGCACCCAGGTCGCGGCCTGCTCCGTCCGACCGGCTTGCAGCTCTAATTTGGCCAATTGGAGGAGGACCCCGGCACTCAAGGGGGTATCCCGATACAGATCGGCCAGGTTCGTCAGTTCCGCCAGACTGGCCCGATTGAGAAGCCGGGTTTTCAGGTCCTGGAACCAATCTTCCTCGCCGTACATCAGGTCTTTACTGACCAGGAGGAGACGGCTGAAGGCCTGGTTGACGTTGCCGGTCTGCAGGGAGATTTCCGTCAGCAGGGCGTTGGTCTTAAAACGCAAAGCAGCCGGCAGGGTGGAAGCGCTCAGGTTTTCCAACACCCGTTCCGCCTCCGGCAGGTTGCCCAGCTTATAATGAGCCTGGCCGACGCCGTACCGGGCCTGGAGGGCCAGACCACTGTCCGTTTTCATGCTGAGCAAGGCTTCATAACGCCGGCGGGCCTCCTGCCAGTTGCCCTGGATACCGTAGAGTTCGGCGGTGCGCAGCCAGGCGTATTGGCCCTGGCTCTCCGGCGGCGAGGTCTGCAAAAATTGTTCATAGCGGCTCAGGGCCTCCGCAAACCGATGGGCCCGATAGAGCTGTTCCGCCTCCTGGAGCACCTGGGCCGAGGGTGGACTGCCCCTTTGGGCCAGGCCGACGGCGGGCCAGATGACCGCGGCGGCCAGAAGGAGGAGCCACAAGAATGCAGCAAAGCGGCGATAAGGAACCATAACTAAAGAAACCTCTCACCCGGTGGCCGAGGCCGGCGCCCGGCCAAAGATCATTATCAAATTATGTTATCAACTTTTCTCAAGGGTTGCCAACAAAACCCAAAGCTGGTCCTATCGGTCAATGGAAGGCTTCTCAAGGGTTACCCGGGGGTGGGTCCCGGCCCAGGGATAGGCCTGTTGATAAGCCCTGAAACGGGCCGGATGGGGATGGAAGCGAAACAACCGGGCCCGGCTGCCATAGGTTTGGTTTTTTGGCGCCCAGATCTCGGCGACCAGCTCCAGTTCCGGGTGAACCTGCTGCAGGGCGACCGGGTCGGCCCAAAAGAGCAGTTGTGCCGGTGTCTGGGGGTGTTTGTCCGTCCACAGAAAATAATCGGCGCCGCCCAGATAGAGCCACTCCACCAAATCAGCGGGGCTTCCCTGGGGTTGGCCGATCCAGTAGGCTTGGGCCCGATAGGCTGCTTCGGCCTCCCGACTGCTCAGCACCTGCCCCGGCCCGGCGATCTGGAGCAGCATGGCTGCAGCCTGGGTGTGGGTATGGGGTTCCAGGCGCACCGCCCAACGCCGGGGCACCTCTTTGCAATATTGGGGGTAGAGGAGATGGAAACCCAACAGCGCCGCCAGGAGAACCGCCCCCAATTTTTTGGCCCAAGCAGCCGCCATTGATTGTTGCCGTCGGCGCCAGAGCCAGAGCCACAGCACCGCCAGGGCCAAGTAAAGCCAAGGAAAGAACCAGCCGATGAGACGGGCCTCGCGGACCGGCCCCAGGAAATGCAGAGCCAGGATGGCACTGCTGGCACTGAACAGAAAGAGGGTCGCCGTGGGGAGGCGCACCCGGCCACTCAGCCACCCCAGCGGCAAGATTACGAACAGCATGAAAAACCCCGGCAGGGTGACTTTCTGGAAGGCCTGCAGGGTCCACCTCAGGTTATCCCCGATGAGCCCGGCCAGGGTCATCGGCTGGCCTAAAAGCTGCACGGCGCTGCCCCGGGGGTAGCGCTCGTCTCCGGGCCGGGGAAAGCGGGTATACTCCATCATTTCATACGGCCGCAGGCGAAAGAAGGCGATTTCCCCCTGCTTATAGCCCGGATACTCAGTTTCCCGGCTGCGCGCAAAGGTGGTGGCATACTCCGCATAGAAACGATGGCCTTCTCCCAAAGAGACGATGCCAAAGGCCTGATGGAACCAAAAAACCCAGAGGCTCACGAGCAGCAGGGTCACCGGCAGGGCGCCGGCCAGGAATGGTGTGGCCTGTCGCAGGCCAGCCCATACCCCCGGCGCCCGTCCCATAATACAGAGGAGCAGCAGCAACAGGACCGCCGCGCCGCTGAACAGGCCGATCTCCCGGCTGAAAAAGAGGAGGCTCCAGAGCAGACCAAAAATCAAACCACGGCGCCAGGTAGGACGTTCCCGGAGGAGCAGCGTCAGATAGAACAAACCCATCAACAGGGGATAAAAGAGGTTTTCCGTCAGGGCAAAGGGGCTCAGGCGGCACCAGACATGATTGACCGCCAGGCCGAGGCCGGTGAGCCAGGCCAGGAGCGGTTGTTGGGGCAGCAGCTGTCTGACCCAGAGCATGGCCAGGGCCACAGCTAAGGTATTGCCTGTGATGCCAAGAAGGCGGGCGGCCAGCACCCCATCGCCGGTAAGGTGGCTAAACAAGCCGATGGTGACCGGCAGCAGCGGTGAGGAGAAAAGTTGCGGCAGCAAAAGCCAGCGGCCCTGGCGGACGTGTTCACTGATCCACAGATAGCGGATGGCGTCGCCGCCGACCTCCCCCTGGAAGAGGGCCAGCCAGAGCAGGCGGCAGCCCAGGGCCAGGATCAGGACCACCATACCCCAGGGGAGCCAAAATGACCGGTGGCCTGACGCCGGGCAGGGCAAGGGCTCAGACCGGTGGGTCACTGGACCGCTTCCTTCTCGGGCCCCAAAGACCGGCGTTTTTCCGGGGCCCAAGCCCCGGTCCGCCGGGGATGGGTGCCGGCCCACGGGAACTCCTGGCGCAGAGCAGCCAACTTTTCCGGCCGAGGACGGAACCGAAACAGGCGGCCGTGGCGCCCATAAGCTGATACCGCCGGGACATTAAATTCTGCTGCCAATTCCAATTCCGGGAAGCGGCCGGTCAACTCCTGCGGATGGCCCCAAAAAATTTTCTCCTCCTCGGGAATCGGCACCACGTCATGGAAGAGGAGAAAATCGGCTCCACCCAGATACAGCCAGGTGACTATCTCTTCTGGGGTGCCATAGGGCAGGCCCAGCCAATAGCCCTGGCTGCGCCAGACCACCTCCGGTTCCCGGGAGGCAATCAGCGCGCCGGGGCCGAAGAGATCGGTTATCTGAGAGGCAGCCCAGGCATGCACCTGGGGCGCCTGGCGTATGGCCCAGCGCCGGGGGATTTCCCTGAAATAATGCGGCCAGAGCAGATGAAAAGCAAACAGCCCGGCAATGAGGGCCAGCAGCAGGTTTTGGCCCAGCGGCGGCCACTGTCTGGCCTGAACCTGGCGCCAGAGCCACAGGGTAAAGCCAGCCAGCGCCAGGTACAGCCAAGGAAAAAACCAGGCAATGAGCCGGGCCTCCCGCACCGGGCCGAGGAAATGCAATCCCAGGACCCCCAGACTGGCCAGAAAGGACCAATAGACCGGCCTTGGCAGGGAAAGACGCCGGCTCACCAGGCCCACCGGCACCAGAATAACCAGGGTGAGCCAACCCACCAGGGAGACCCGCTCAAGTTCTTTGGCACTCCACCGCAAATTATCCCAAAAAATCAGGAGGGTGTCTTTGGGGTGCTGCCAGAGGCGGGCGGCGCCGGAAGGGGGATAGCGCGGGTCCTGGGGCGCCGGGAAGCGGGTAAACTCCATCATTTCATAGGGCCGCAGGTGGAAAAAGGACGAGGTGCCGTTCACATAATGGGGGTGCCGTTTCTCCCGGTCAAAGGTCTGCGTGTAACTGGTGTAAAACCGGCGGCCCTCGCCAATGGAGAGAATGCCCAGGGACTGATAGTACCAGGCCGCCCACAGACTCAGGAGCAGGACCAGGACACTGAGGCTGCCCACCGTCAGCCGCCAAAGCGCCCGGCCGGTTTCTGGTTGCTGCCGCCGGCGAGAGGACAGGGCGGCCAGGAGGACCAGAAAGACAGCGCCGCCGCCGTATAAGCCGATTTCCCGACTGAAAAACAAAAGGGCCCAGATGAGCCCGAAGACCAGGGCCCGCGGCCAGGTGACGCTTTCCAGAAGTAGGGTCATGACCAGCAGCAGGGCCATCAGCCACAGGTAAAAGAGGTTGTCGGTCAGGACAAAGGGGGCGAGGCGGCACCAGACCTGGTTGACCGCCAGTCCCAGGCCGGTCAGGGCCGCCAAGGCCGGTCGGGCCGGGAAAAGGCGCCGCACCCAAAGCATGGCCAGGCCGACGGCCAGGGTATTGCTCAAGATGCTAATAAGGCGCCCGGCCATAAGTTCATCCTGGGTCAAGCGGGCCAAGAGACCGGTCAGGGCCGGCAAGAGGGGCGAGGTATAGAGCTGCGGCAACAGCAGCCACTCCCCCCGGCTGACATGCTGACTGATCCAGAGGTATCGCACTGCATCGGCGCCGATGAAGTTTTGGGCCACCGCCAGCCAGAGGAGGCGGCAGACCAGGGCCAGGGCCACAATGCCCCAAAACCACCACCGGCGCCAGGCTGCGCGGCTTGTTAGTGTTGCTGGGGGGGCGTTAACCGGCCACCGCCGTGGTGACATAATAGACCATTCCCGAGGCTTCAATCTGCAGATGAGGGTAGGCCGCCAGGAGATGCCGAATCTCCGTTTCCGAAAATTCCAGGTACTTCTGGCCCCGCAAAACAGTCCGGTACAGATAATGAACCGGGCTCAGCCAATGTCCTTTCATGGGCAGGCAGGAAAACAGATGGGGCACATGGCTGAGTTTCTGCACCACCGGCGCCGGATCGGGCAGATAATGCAGGCAGCCCAGGTCAAACCAGGCATCCGCTTGGGGAAAATCCACCCTGAGGAGATCAGCAGTGACGAAATGGCAGCGGTCGCTGACACCGGCCTTCTGGGCCCGCTCCTGGGCTTGGGCGATGGCCGGCGCCGAAATATCATAGCCATAGACGGTTACGCCCTGTTGGGCCGCGGCCACCGCCAACCGGCCGACGCCGCAGCCCAGGTCCAAAATGGTCCGGGCCCCACAGGCCTGCAAAAACGCCAGGGCCCGGTTCTGGCGTTCAATAATGCCCCGTTGAATAAAAGGTCCCAGGAGGGGAATCTTTGCCACCAGGCCCCCTCCCTCATAGATTTCGTCAAAAACGACCGCTTCTTTTTCCCAGGATGTCGTCATAGATTCTCCTTGTCGCCAAGCATCTAAAAGGTTTATCAGTCTGTCTGCTTCTCCAAAAATTTCTCCACATACTCCCGGGCCGTGACGACCTGGCGCTCCCGGGCCAGGGTCGTGAAGATATAACGCTGCATGGCCAGCCGGGTTGGCAGGTCCTGACCGGCCACCGACGCCACCGCCTGGCTTGGGACAAACTCCTCCGGGTGGTCGCAATCCATGAACTCAAAATCGTGGAGAGTGTGGACCAGGAGCGGTGTGCGGTGGCGCAGGAGGCCATACATCAGGCGAAATTTCCGCGCACTGGTAAAGACGTGGGAAATAAAAGGGTAGGGCACCACCGGCAACACGTTCAAGGGCAGTTCCACCAGGCGGCGGCCGTTGGCGGCCAAGATGATATAGGGACTGCGGCCCACCTGCGGCGGGGCGTTGGGATGGACGATGGCGCTGCCGTAAACCAGCCGGTCATACAACCGCCGCACTCTTTTATACCAAGGAAAAAGGTACCCCGGCACGACGCTGGAATCGTAAAGATAGCCGTTTTCCACCAGCAGGCGGGCAATTTCCGCGTCAAAGGCATAACCTGGCCCCCGGAAGCCAACCACCGCCTGGCCGGTGAGGTCCTCGAGAATTTTTTTGCTCTCGCGGATTTCCCGGGCCTTCTCGGCCGGCGGCAGCATACACAGCTCGATGCGATGGGTCAGAGAGTGGGAGGCCACTTCATGGCCGGCTGCCACCAGGCGTTGCAACAAAGGCCCATTGCCTTTTTGGCGGGCAAAGTCGGCGACCAGGAAAAACGTTGAGCGCAGGCCCTGCTCTGCCAGCAGGTCCAGGTAGCGGGGGAGCCATTTTTGATAGCTCAGATCGATGCAGCGATCTTCCCGGCCCCGCTGTCGCCGCCCTTCCTGATGATTTTCCGTATGCCCGTGCATACAATCAACGTCAATGGTGATGAGGGCATATCTTGGCGGCAGATCCTGGGCAAGCATGTATTATTCTCCGGTCCTGGTTCCTGATTTACGGCTGACGGTTTTCTGATTAATCCGTTTTACGGCGTATCTCCGTTGCCGCCCAGGCTGTACACCAGGTAGCGGCCGTTCTCAAAAACCACCGGCAGGGGCAGACGCAACGGCCGGGTTTTGGCCACTACGATATAATCGGCTTGAAGATGCCGGGCTTGGGCCAGCAGTGTCGCGGGGTCGGCATAGGCCTGTTCCAGCCGGTGGTACCGGCGGAAAATCTCCACATAGCGGCCCTCCCGGTGGTTAATAAGGTCGCCCAGGGCATGGGTGATGCTCCGTTGCGCCCGGAAGCGGAAGAGCGGTGAGCCGTGGAAAAAAAGGGCATCTTTGGGGGTTTGGCTGCGGGCCCACCGAAATAATTCCTCGTCCGGCTTCAGGTCAACGGCAGCACGCTGCCAGCCCAGATCGCGGCTGATAGTGCCGGCCAGACTCTGACGCAGGCCGGGCCAGACGGCCAGGGCAAGCACCGCCACCGCCAGGGTGAAG
>CALGOE010000084.1 GCA_937958145.1 uncultured Desulfobacca sp. | reverse complement strand
CTCCCCCAGGGGCAGTTCCACCCGGCAGCGTTCAGCAATTTCCAGGCTCCGGGCCAGGAGGTCGGGCCGGCCGGGAAAGGCCGCGGCCATTTCCGCCGGGCTCTTGAAATAGAGCTGGTCCGTCTGGAAGCGCATCCGCTTGGCGCTGTGAATGGTCTTGCCGGTCTGAATGCACAACAGCACATCATGGGCCCGGGCGTCCTCGGGACGCAGGTAATGACAATCATTGGTGGCCACCAAGGGGAGGCCCCAACGCGGCCCCAATTCCAGCAGGGCGGCATTGACCTTGTGCTGCTCCGGGAGATCGTTGGCCTGCACTTCCAGATAAAAACTCTGGGGAAACAGCTCCGCATATTCCCGGGCCGCCGCCTCGGCCCCTTTGACATCATCGGCCAGGAGGTGGCTGGCCACCGCACCGTGCAGACAGGCACTCAGGGCAATAAGCCCTTGCCGATGGTCGGCCAGGAGTTCCTTGTCTAGGCGAGGTTTGTAATAAAACCCCTCCAGATGCGCCTTGGACACCAACCGCAGGAGATTCTGATAGCCGGTGTAATCCGCCGCCAGCAGGACCAGATGATGATTCTCCCCTTTGCTCTTGGCGCTTTTGTCCAACCGGCTGCCCAGAGCCACATAGACCTCGCAGCCCAGAATGGGCTTGAGGCCGGCCTTGCGGGCCTTGGTATACAGATCCATGACCCCGAACATGGTGCCATGATCGGTGATGGCCACGGCCGGCATCTCAAAAGCCGCTGCCGTGGCGATCAGATCCGGCAGGCGAATGGCCCCATCCAAAAGGCTGTAGGCAGAATGCACGTGTAAATGGACAAAATCAGCAGAGGGCATGGTTCGTCCTTGGTCAGCGGGTTGCGTGCGTTTATCAGCAGGGTAAAGGACCCGGATGTCATGTTCGGGAGAAGTAGTCAGCGCGCCGGAGCCATGGTCAAGGGCAAGGGGTGACCGCTGGACTCCTTGACCCGAACTCCGAGGTTATTCTATCATACCCGAGGCAATCTCCCCAAGGCAAGGCCAAGCTGGGGCGAGATGGGAAGGAGATTCAGGGGTAAGGAGTTGGAACGAACAGATGTGCAAAAAAAGGGCCAGGCTGGCCCGGAAAATTTACTCTTTTAGCAGTCCTGGCATGAAGGTGATTATTTTTTCCCAATTTCCCAAGAGAGAAAAAAATCCTGTTTTCTGGAAAGGGGTAACTGCTTTTTTTACTTGACACTCTGTGGGGAAGCGAGATAATCTTTCATTTGAAAATTATTTCACAATAGTGTGGCAGGTGTCTGAGGGTTTCTTATAAGACCTTGAAATAAGGAGGATGTTGCCTTGGGTTTTGAAATTCCGACCATTAAGTACAGCGGTGCCATTAAAACTGAGACTATTGGCGCCACCAATCCCCTCACCGTCGGCGGCGAGACCGCCTATCCGTTTTACACCTTCGAAGGGGCGATGCCCAACAAACCCCGCATTGCCATGGAAGTTTGGGACATGGATCCCAGCGAAGAGTGGCCGGCCCCGGTTTTGGAGCCCTTCAAGGACGTCTTGAACGATCCGGTGGCGTGGGCCCAGAAGTGCATCAAGGAATATGGCGCCGATGCCATTGCCCTCATCCTGAAGAGCACCGACCCCAATGGCAACGACGCTCCCGCTGAAGCTGCCGCTGCCACCGCCAAGAAAGTGGCCGATGCCATCGACGTACCCCTCATCGTCTATGGCACCTCCGCCGTGGACAAAGATGCCGACGTATTAGCGGCTGTGGCCGAAGCTTGCGCCGACAAGAAGGTAGTCCTCGGTCCGGTGCAGGACAAGAACTTCAAGAAGATCGGGGCCCAAGCCCTGGCCTATGGCCATAGCGTCGCGGCCAACACCCCCATCGACGTTAACTTGGCCAAACAGCTGAACATCCTTCTGGGCAACCTGGGCGTGCCCGATACCCGCATCCTCATTGACCCCACCACCGGCGGCTTGGGCTACGGCATGGAATACAGCTACTCTGTGATGGAGCGGATTCGCATGGCCGCCTTAACCCAGGACGACGACAAGCTGATGCTGCCCATGATCAACTATATCGGTCAGGAAGTTTGGAAGGTAAAGGAATGCCGCCTGACCAACGACGAGGCGCCGGAGCTGGGCGACCAGGCCCAACGGGGCATCATGATGGAGGCCGTGACCGCAGCCTCTCTGCTGCTGGCCGGTGCTGATCTGGTCATCCTGCGTCATCCGGAAACGGTCAAAATGACCAAAACCCTGATTGATGAATTGTCGTAGTTCCTCAGAGAGGCCGCTTGTCAACGGCCTCTTGTCATGAGGGGAAGCGTTCTATCACAGCCCCGAAAGTTAAGCCGGAGGAGGAGCCACGGACGGTCTCAAATCCGCCGACTTTCTGGCCAAAAGGGTCCATGAAGGAAACCCATTACGTTTGGAGGATGTTACATGGCCGAGGAGAAAAAGGAGAAAAAACTGGACCCCACCAAGTGTTCGGTGGACCAGGTAACCGTAGAGATGATTGCCAAGGCCCAGGCGGAGGGTATTGAGACGATCTTTGACCGGGCCGAGAAGATGAAACCCTGTC
>CALGOE010000083.1 GCA_937958145.1 uncultured Desulfobacca sp. | reverse complement strand
CCCGCAAGCGGGGCGAGGGATTTAAGGACTTGCCGGATGAAGACTAATTAATTTATAATCCTATTTTACTGGAGGCGGGAGAAAAATGCCAGAACCGAAAGCCATAGATTGAGCTTTACAGGGTGGTGGTGCCCATGGCGTAAGGAATGGGGATTGTTTCTCCATCTCCGTGATAATGGTCGGCCTGGGCCAGAGCCACTCTGCCCTTTCCATCGGCGGCTTTCAGGGGGCGAGACCTTAAGGGGAGGAAGGGAGCAGTAGCAACGAGCACGATTTTCGGCTAACATATCTGTATACAAAAATTTGGCATTCTCTCGATCACTGCACGGTGTGAGGAGCATGATGAAGGCGACGTCTCCCGAACGAGTTTTGTTGGAAAAGCAAAAACTTGTTGAAATCAGCATTGCTCTTACCAGCGAGACCGACCTGCACCGGCTGCTCAGCCGCATCATAACGGAGTTGCGGGGCCTGACCGGGGCCCAGGGCGGGAGCCTGTATCTGTGCGCCCAGGCCAGGCTGACCTTTGAGGTGGCCCAGAATGACATCATCGCCTGTACTGCCGACCATGAGTTAGCCTGTTTCAAATATCAAGACCTGCCCATTAATGATAACAGCCTGGCCGGCTATGTGGCCTTAACCGGCCAGCTGTTAAACATTCCCGATGTCTATGAGTTGTCCCCGGCGTTGCCTTACCACTTTGACCCTTCTTTTGACCAGCGCACCGGCTACCGGACCCGATCCATGCTGGTGGCGCCCCTCAAGGACCACCAAGGGGAGATTGTCGGCGTCTTACAATTGCTGAATGCCGTGGGCAGCAACGGCGAAATTCAGTCTTTTTCCAAGGAGGACGAGACCCTGGTGCTGGCGTTGGCCTCCCAGGCGGCGGTGGCCATCAATACTGTGCGACTTATCGCCACCATCAGGGAGCTGTTTGAGTCCTTGGTGGTCTATTCCGTGTCGGCCATTGATGCCCGCAGTCCGTACACGGCCGGTCATTCCCGGCGAGTGGCGGCTTACAGTCTGGCGTTGGCCCAAGCCGTCAATGCCTGTCAGGAGGGGCCGTTGGCCGCGGTAACGTTCAGCGAGCCGGAATTGGAAGAACTGCGCTTCAGTGCCTGGCTCCATGATATCGGCAAGATCGGCGTCCGTGATGCCCTGTTGGATAAGAAAAACAAGCTTACCGACCAGGAGATGGAAGCTATCCGCTGGCGCTTCTGTCTGGCCTCTTGGCAGTCGTCGGATCCGACCGAACGCCAGGCCCTGCAAGAGGACTTGGTTTTTTTACAGAGGCTCAATGCCCTTCCGTACCTGCCCCCCGAGGCCCCGGCGCGATTGGCCCAAATCGCCGCCAAACACCTCACCGGGCCGGAGCGCCGTGGGACGGCGGCTGAGGCCGAGGGTCTGCTTAGGGTCGACTGCCCTCTCTTAACTTCGGCAGAGTTGGCGGCCCTGCTGGTATCGCATGGGAATCTGACCTCCCGGGAGTATGCCGAGATCCAGGGGCACGCCCTGCAAACCCTGCATATCCTCGAAAAAATCCCGTTCAGCCAATCATTGGCCCGGGTACCCCGGTTCGCGGCGTATCACCACGAAAGACTGGACGGGACCGGCTACCCTTTCCATCTGACGGCCGCTGCTCTCCCTTATCAAGCCCGCATTTTGGCCATAGCCGATGTTTTTGATGCCTTGACGGCCTCGGACCGCCCGTATCGGACCGGGGCCAGTTGTGACAGTGCCTTACACGTGCTGGAAGAGGAAGCAGCCAAGGGCAGGTTGGATAAAGATCTCGTGGAGTTATTTATCAGTGGGCGGGTTTATGAGCAGGTGTTGGCAGGGGCGGCGCCAGCCTAACGGCTTTATCCGGCGGGGAGGGCAGGAGCGACATGCCAAAAAGCGGCCAGGGCAGGACCTTTATCCCAAAACTCGGGAAATTCCGGAACCAGCGGGCTGACAATAGTGGTAGGGCTGCGGCGGGCGGCTACACCGACGCCTCTGCCGGCGGGGCGTTCATGCTGCCGCTCTGATAGCCCCGCAAATCCAGGGTGAGGTAGCGCCAACCCTGGTCTGTCACCAATTTCTGCAATTCGGCCAGGGCGGGGGAAGCCAGGAGCCGGGGCCATTGCTGGGGCGGGATTTCCAGCCTGACCAGATCGCCGTGCACCCGCAGGCGCACCGGGCCAAAGCCCTGCCGGCGCAGGAGGCCTTCGATTTGGTCAACGTGGCGCAGGTCCTGGGGAGTGAGAAGGGTATTGACGGGAAAGCGGGTGGCCAGGCAGCTTTGGGCCGGTCGATTCCAGGCCGGCAGGTCCCAAAAGCGGGCCAGTTCCCTGATGTCATCCTTCAGAAACCCTGTTTCCCGCAAGGGACTGCGGATGGCGAGTGCCGCTGCGGCGGCCAGGCCGGGCCGTTCGGCCGCGGCATCGGCGGCAGTGGCGCCGTCCAGCACTGCCTCGGCCCCCTCTTGTCTGGCAATCTCCCAACTGCGGCGGTACAGGGCCTGTTTGCAGGCATAGCAGCGGCGGGCGGTATTTCGGCGGAAGTCGGGCAAAAGAAAGGGGTCAAAGGTTTCCAGGCGATGGCGGAGGCCCAAAGCCCGGGCCAGGGCGCTGGCAGCCGCGGCCTCCTCGGCCGGACAGTGGGGACCGGTGAAGGTCAGGGCCAGGACGCCGGGGCCCAGGATGTCAGCGGCAGCCCGCGCCAGTAAAGAGGAATCCACCCCGCCGGACAGAAGAATAACCACCCGCTTCCAGGTCGCCAACAGGGCTTGCAGCGCCGCGAGTTTGCCGGCGGTGGCCGGAGAGAGGTTCACGCTCAGGATATCTCCTCGGTACCGCCCACCCGTGGCGGGCAATAGGCGTGGCGGGGGCAGGAGGGCAACAGCTGCACCGGTTCGCCCAGCAGGAAGGAGCCCTCTTGGATCCATTGCTTGAGGGTCAGGGCGATTTCCCGGGATCGCCCCATGCTGGTAAGGGGCACTGTTTGCACCCGCTGACCCTCAACCTCGATAACCCCGGCTCTGAGGTCGGAGTATTTCACGTGGGTAAGGATGCGGCCGGTGGCGTTGGGATAATCTTCGCCGTAATCTACCACCGGCATGAGGATGTCTTCATCGCTGAGGCCGCAGAAATGGGCGATCTCCTCGTTGAGCAGCGGGATGGGTATGCCCAGCCCCACGGCCAGGGAGCAGCCGTAGCCCAACAGGCTGACGCCCACGAGATAGCGGGGATGCATCTGTTTCAGGTCGCCTGTCACCATAAGGGTTCCCGCCGGCTTCAGGGGCAGGCCGTTGGCCGCCCGGGGGGCCGTGGGGTTGTGCTGCGTCCCCGGCCAGGTGACGTAGCCGACGCCTCCTCCCAGAAAAATACGGGTGCCGATGCCGATGGTCAGATAATAGGGGTCGTTGAGCAGCGGACTCAATTGGCCGGCAGTGCAGTAATTGGCATTGCCCATTTTGGGCCGGAGCGGCCCCATATAGGTATAAATGATCTTCTTGGTCAGATTGACGGCACAGTTATAATTCTGATAAGCATTGCGGGGATTTAATAAGATGGCATCCACGAGTTCGGCCATGATCAGGTGCCGGTCCAATTTTTTGCGGGGATAGCAATCCGTCCCGTAGGCCTCGGCCACCAGATGCACGGTCTTGCCGGCCACCAGGTCGTGGATGACATGGCCGCCCCCATATTTGAATTCGCCGGGATAAACCTTGTTGAGGGGGTCGTCCAGGGTAGGTTCGGTGGCCCCGACATAGATGTCCACTGCGGCCAGGCCACAATAAACGGGAACGTTATTCAGCCAGGCGCGGGAGATTTTGATGGGCGGCTGACTATGCCCCAAATTCAGCAGGGCGCCGGAAGAACACATGGGAGAAAAGGTGCCGGTGGTGACGACGTCAACCGTACGGGCCGCCTCAACCTCGCCTTTTTGGCGGACGATGTCGACGATTTCATCGGCGGTCACCACGACGGCCTGCCCTTTTTTGATCTTTTCATTGATTTCCTGGTACGTTTTCGTTACCTGATAGTGTGCCATGGTTCTTCCTTGCGTTTTGGGAGAGGCGGCGCAACGCCCGGCCTCTCAATAAAAATCCACCGGATCGATGCGGCGGTTGACGACGAAATGAAAATAGAGGTTGCTGGGCAGCCCCTGCACCACATAACCATTGGGCGGCATGAGAAGGCGGCGGCAGATGGAGGCAAAGGAGTAAAATTTCTGGAAGCAGCGCCAGACGCCGTTCTCACATTGCTCCGGGGTCATGTGCCGGGGGATGAAGTTGCAGACCATGCCCAGATATTTTTCGGCATCGGGGTTATGGACCCGTCCCTCTCGATTGAGCTGATCCCATAAAGGAGTGCCCCGCCGGGGTGTCACCGAATTAAAAAAGGCCATGGGCGCCTTGATGCGCTCCAGAAAATCCAGAGTTTCATCAAACAGGGCCGGGGTGTCGCCATCCAGGCCGAACATGAAATTGAGGGAATAAAAGAGGCCCCGCTCCTGCAGTTTTTTCAGGAGGCGGCCATATTCCTGCACCGGATTCTGCACCTTGGCGATGGCCTCGATGCTTTCGGCACAGACGTTTTCAATGCCGATGTTGACATGGTAGCAACCGGCTTTTTTCGCCAGATCCAAAAGCTCCTCATCACGGGAGGTGTTGATGGTCCACAGACAACTCCACCGGATCTGCAAGGGGATCAGACCGCGGAATAATTCTTTGGCATACTCCCGGTGGCCGGTGAGGTTGTCATCAACAAAATAGATCTTGCGGATGCCGGTAAGGAGGATAAGGGTTTTGATTTCCTCCAAAACCTCGCCGATGGGGCGGCGCCGGTAGGTATGGCCGTAGACAATGGGCACTTCGCAAAAACTGCAATGATAGGGGCAGCCCCGGGTGGTCTGGGTGGGAATGGTTTTCAGCCGGTATTTGCGGAAGTTCACCAATTCCAGGCGGGGGCGGGGCAGGCCGGTCAGGGTATGATAGTCCGGGGCCTGGTAACGGCGCTGCAGTCGCTTGCGCCCGGCATCCTCCAGGACCTGCTCCCAGACACTTTCGGCTTCGCCCACGACCACGGCATCACAATGCTCCAAGGCTTCTTCGGGGTGCAGGGTAATATGGAAGCCGCCCATAACCACGGGGATGCCCCGACGGCGAAATTCCTGGGCGATCTCATAACCCCTTTCCGCCGTGGCGCAGGTGGCAGTGATGCCAACCAGGTCGTAGCGTCGATCGTAAGGGATCGGACCCAACCGGTCATCGGCCATTTCCACGGTGATATGTCTGGGCGTAAGCCCGGCAAGGTAGGGCAGGGTGAGGCCCAGAAGCCAGCGGGTCTTGCTGCGCAAGGCTTTCTTGCCGGGATAATAGGTGGTTGGCTGTACTAAGAGAATTCGCAATCGAACAGCTCCTTGTTTCTGATTCCTTACGGCCAGCCTATCTTTCTATTTTTTAATTGCCAGTGGCCGAAAAATCAATATATTTTCCTTGGATCGAGACCATGCGAAAAATAGCCTGCCCTTTGTGCCAAAACGACGCCGGCCGACCTGTCCGGCAGAGAATCTACCATCATCTGACGGTAACCACGGTTCTCTGTCCTACCTGTGGTCTGGTCTACCATAATCCCATCTTGGAAGATTCCGATCGGCAGGCATTAGGTCTCAGCCATCGGGAATTGCATACCAATGAAGCCATCCGGCCGCGCACTCTGCAGCGAGTAAGACAGCGGTTGGCCCGGCAAGCGGCATTTTTGGAGCACGTGGTCCAGCCGGGTTGGCAGACCTTGGAGATCGGCTGCGGCTTGGGGCTTTTCAGTGATTGGCTCAACCGTCACGGCTGCGTCGCGGTCGGCGTTGAGCCCGACCGGCAGCAGGCGGAATTTGCCAGAGCGCAGTTTGGCCTGGAGATCATCCAGAGTCGCTTTGAGGACGCAGTCATCGACCGAACCTGCAATTTCCTGGCCTCCTCCCATGTTATTGAACATGTGCCCGAACCGAGGGCCTTTTTAAGCCGCCTGCGGGCCTTGGCGGCGCCGGGGGGCCTGCTGTTTCTGGAAACGCCCAATATTTTGGCTCCCAAGGTGAGTCCGAGACGGGTCTTTTCCTTGGCCCATAATTTCTATTTTTCGCCGCCGACCTTAACGGCGATGCTGGCGCAAACGGGTTGGCAGGTGGTAAAAACCAGGGTTTTCTATCAGGACAGTTTCATGGTCCTGGCCCGCGCCGCCCACGTGCATGATATCAGGCCGGACCCCCAACACGCCGAGGAAGTGTGGCAGAGCATAGTGCGTCACCGCACCGCTTATTATCTACGGCTGATGTTCCTGTGGCGAAAGATTCCCCTCTGGCGACGCCTGCGGATGTATCGCTATCAGGACTTCCCCGCGAGGGCGCAACCGATTAAGGTTTCCGTTTGAGCGGGATGATCTTGCCTTTGCCGTCAGCAGTGGCAGCAGGAGGTGGCGGCGACGAAATCTTGGGAGGGATGCATTCCAAACGGACCGGGGTGCCTCCCATGGTAAACTCCTCACCTTGGAGGTGACCTTCTTCCAGGATCCAGACAATACTCTGCAAGGGAACCCCTAAGACCAGTAGTTCCACCTGATACCAATTTTTTTTCACATCGGGATGAATATCGTTGATCCGGGCAAAAAAAGTCGGTTTGTTCTCAATATGCACCAGTACCAGGTCGTTGATGGTTGCCATGCGCACCCCGAGAAGCATATAGTAATAATGATGACTAATGTATCAACAACTTTACCGAAACGCAAGTTTTCGTCTTCCCGGGAATCCCGCGACAGGAGATGGCGTTGACGACACCGATCCAATTCATTCGCCTGGCAGAATCACTCCACGAGGATGAGCGGGGGTTTGTGTTTTTTCCCTTCCAGGGGCTGGCTGAGAACCTGCCCCGGGCAGAGATGTGTGCCAGTTGCCATGTGATCTCCATCGCGCCGGGACAGGTGCGGGGCCAACATCAACACCCCCAGAAGACCGAGTGGCTTTATGTCTTCCACGGCCGGGGCCGGCTGTTTTGGCAAGTGCCCGGTCAGGAGCGGCAGGAAAAATTATTAGATACCAATCGAATTCTGGTGGTGATAGCACCGGGCATCCCCCACGCTCTGCGCAATGAGGGCGCCGAACCGTTATACCTGTTGGCCTGGAGGGCCGCGACGGATGATAGCCCGGCCGAAATTGACACCATCCCGGCACCGATCATCTAACGGCTCAGGAGGCCTTGGCCTCTGAGTTCCTTCTCGAAAGGCACTTTTTCACAAATCTGCATGCCAGCGGCGGGGCTGGCCATGAACGTGTATGGATCATGAGCAGGTTGGCCATCATTTCTGATATCCATGGCAATCTTCCGGCCCTGGAGGCGGTGCTGGCCGATATCCAGGCCCAGGGCCTGGAGGAAGTCTATCATTTGGGTGATCTGGTGGGGTACAATCCCTTTCCCAACGAGACGGTGGCGCTGGTGGCAGACCAGGGGATACCGGGCATTACCGGGAATTATGATCAGGCCGTTCTGGCCTTGGTGCCCGATCCCATCGGCGAGCTGTTAAATGCCAAAATCACCCCCATGGGCAAGGAGATCTACGCCTGGACAGTACGGGCCGTGACGGCTCAGACCAGAGAATTTTTATTGCGCCAACCCCGGGAGCGCTCTTTGGCCAAGGGGAAATGGCGTCTGCGGTTGACCCATGGCAGTCCCCGTCATATTCGGGACTATGTGCGGCCCTCCTGGCCCGAGGCCATGGTGGCCGATCTGCTCGGGGAAATTGACGAGGATATCCTGCTCACCGGCCATACCCATATTCCGGTGATCCGTCCGGTCAACGGCAAATGGCTGCTCAATCCCGGCAGCGTCGGCTTCCCCAAAGACGGCAACCCCCTGGCCTCTTATCTGATTCTGGAATTGGCTGACGACGTCCGCGCCACCATCCGGCGGGTGCCGTATGATATCGAGCGCACGATAGCGGCCATTCGGGCCCAGGGTCTACCGGCCAAGGCCGGGGAGGATTTGCGGGTCGGCCGCCGCTGAGAAAGGCAGGGAAGAGGGAAGAGGGAAGAGGGAAGAGAGAGCTACAAGCAACAAACTGTAAACTACAAACTCCCGGAAAAGATGGACCGGCTTCCAGCTGACCGGTTTTCCTGAGGGACAGGGATCAATTATGACTATTGCCACCAAGATGGCGGCGGCCATCCAATCGTCTTCCTGGATCCGCCGCATGTTTGAGGAGGGGGCGGAGCTGAAGGCCCGGTTGGGCGCGGCCAACGTCTTTGACTTTACCCTGGGCAATCCAGACCTGGAGCCGCCGGCCAAAGTAAAAGAGGCCCTCCTGGCGGCCATCCAGGATCCGCGGCCCGGTTTGCACGGCTATATGCCCAACGCCGGTTTGCCGGCCACCCGCCAGGCGGTGGCGGACCACCTCAGCGCAGTCCATGGGGTCGCTTTTGCCGCCGATGACATCATCATGACCTGCGGCGCGGCCGGCGCCCTGAACGTGATCTTGAAAGCTCTCCTGGATCCCTGGGATGAGGTCATCGTCCTGGCCCCTTTTTTCCCCGAGTATCTTTTTTATGTCGAAAACCATGGCGGGGTGGTGCGGGTGGTGGAGACCGACCAGGATTTTCAGCCGGTCATAGCACGCATCGAGGAAGCCATCAACGACCATACCCGGGCGGTGATCATCAATTCGCCCAACAACCCCACGGGACAGGTCTATGATGCCTCTCTCCTGGGGGCCTTGGGAGAAATGCTGGCCAACCACAGCCGCCGTTTCGGTCGGCCCATATACCTGATCAATGACGAGCCCTACCGCCGGCTGGTGTATGATGACGTGGTCGTGCCCAGCGTTTTTCAGGCCTATCCCGAGTCTCTGGTCGCCACCTCCTTCTCCAAAGACCTGTCGCTGCCGGGAGAACGCCTGGGGTATATAGCCCTCAATCCCCAGGCCCAGGGTCGCCAGGAATTGCTGGCAGCCATGATCCTGGCCAACCGCATCCTGGGTTTCGTAAATGCTCCCGCCCTGCTGCAGCGGGCCATCACTTCGTTAATGGACACGGCGGTGGATATTACGCCCTATGTGCGCCGGCGGGAGCTGTTCTGCCGCCTGCTGGCCGAGGGCGGCTATGATTTTGTCAGACCGAAGGGGGCGTTCTACCTCTTCCCCCGCTCTCCCTTGGATGATGACGTGGCCTTTGTCCAGGCCCTGAAGGAAGAGAATATCCTGGCGGTGCCGGGCCGGGGTTTTGGCCGGCCCGGCTACTTCCGCCTGGCTTTCTGTGTTCCGGAAAGC
The DNA here is from genome assembly GCA_937958145.1 of uncultured Desulfobacca sp. Lineage (GTDB taxonomy): Bacteria > Desulfobacterota > Desulfobaccia > Desulfobaccales > Desulfobaccaceae > Desulfobacca. The sequence goes on along the minus strand of CALGOE010000083.1, from coordinate 1,951 downwards.
ACCATTGTGGCGGCCGCGCCGGGATTCGCCCGGGTTATGGCCAAAGTGCGCCCCTGAGACCATAAGGACAGATTTCATGGCCAAACGCCCCCATCTGCCAGCCCCTGCAGCCATCGGAGAAATCCTGGCCAAGATTCTCAAACCCCGGGACCTGCGCCAGTTGGAGCTGCACGCCCGGCTGCGCCAGGCCTGGGAAGAGAACGTAAGCGAGGTTATCCGCCAAAACACCCGTTTAGTGGATTATCAAAGGAAAGTCCTCTACGTTGAGACGACGAGCCATGGTTGGGTCCAGGAGCTGCATTTCCTCAAACCGCAGATCCTGGCGGCCCTGCAACGGCAACTGGGGGAGGCTCAGCTCAGGGAGATAAAATTTCTGCTGGGCCCGGAGACCCAGACCGACCCGACGGGGAGGGAGGAGTGAGAAAGCGGCCGGACGATCCCCCCGGGGCTTTCCTGACCACCGGCTCAGGTTTTGATGTTGCCAAGAGGTCTTGATCATACCCGCCGGCTCAGCCTGGGCCTGAAGAGGAAAGAGCGTTAACATGGGTCAACTGCATCTCCTGTTGGCGATGTTGGAGGAGCTGCAGGAACAGCTGGCCGTCTGCAACCGCTGCGGTCTGTGCCAGGCGGTCTGCCCGCTCTTTGCCACCACGGGGCGGGAAGCGGACGTGGCCCGGGGCAAGCTGGCCCTGCTCCAGGGGCTGGCTCAGGCCCTGTTGGCCGATCCCGGCGGGGTTTCAGAGAGACTGCAGCGGTGCCTCCTGTGCGGCGCCTGCGCGGCGAACTGCCCCAGCGGGGTTCGGGTCCTGGAGATTTTTTTGCGGGCCCGGGCCATTCTCAGTGGCTACCTGGGGCTCTCGCCGTGGCAAAAGGCCGTCTTCCGGCGCCTGTTGGCCCAGCCCCGCTTGTTTCACCAACTCCTGGCCCTGGCCACGAAATGCCAGGGCTTTTTCCTGAAGCCGGTGGATGAGCTGTTGGGCTCCTCCTGCGCCCGATTCCTCTCCCCTTTGCTGTCCGGCCGCCATGTCCGCCCCCTGGCCGCCCGGCCTTTCCATCGGCAGGTGCCGAGCTTTACTGGGCCGGCGGCTCCGGGTCAGCCCACCGTGGGCTTTTTTGTGGGCTGTCTGGTGGATAAATTTTTTCCGGAGGTGGGCCAGGCGACCCTGAGAGTCCTGCAGCATCACGGCGTCGGTCTGGTGCTGCCGCCGGACCAAGGCTGCTGCGGCATCCCGGCCCTGTCGGCCGGCGACCTGAGTGCGTTCAGCCGCCTGGTGCGGCATCATTTAAAGCAATGGCAGGATCAATCCTGGGATTACCTGGTTACCGCCTGCGCCACCTGCACCGCCACCATCAAGACCCTGTGGCCCATCCTGCTGCCCGGGGCGACGGCAGCAGAAAAGGCGGCCCTGGAGCACCTGGCCGCCCGTACTGTGGACATCAGCCAGCTTCTCGTGGATGTCGTGGGTATCTTATCGCCGGCGGCCCCCGCCACCAGACCCGAGCTGCAGGTGACCTACCACGATCCCTGCCACCTGAAAAAATCCCTGGGCGTGGCCAGGCAACCCCGGGCCTTGCTGCGGGCGACGCCGGGGGTGCAAGTGCGGGAGATGGCCGAGGCGGACATCTGCTGCGGCTGCGGCGGCAGCTTCAATCTGCAGCACTATGAAATCTCCAAGGCCATCGGGCAGCGCAAGGTTGACCATATCCTGGCCAGCGGCGCCGACATCGTCGCCACCGGCTGCCCGGCCTGCATGCTGCAATGCGTGGACCTGTTGTCCCAGCGCCGGGCGAAAGTACAGGTGCGCCATACCATCGAACTGTATGCCGCTGCCCTCTCCTGAGGGGAGGACCGATGGCCGGGCACTTTCCTGAGGACAGGACCGGGAAGGCAAATATTGGTGGCACAGGCTTTCCAGCCTGTGCACACCAGCTGGCGGGGGGGGGGGGGGGG
>CALGOE010000082.1 GCA_937958145.1 uncultured Desulfobacca sp. | reverse complement strand
CAACCGGCGATAATTTGGTGGACCAAAGCCGCGTCGTAACCGATTTCCACCCCCACGGCCTTGGGAAAACGGTTATGCAGTTCCGTAAAGGCGTATTGATACCGTTCCTCTCCCGTCCCCTGCAGCACGAAACCGACATTGGCCTCCACTAATTGCGGCATGATGGCCTGCACCAACTCCAGGCCCTTGCGCTCATTCAAGCGGGTGGTCATCCCCAACAGCGGCTGGGTCAAGGGGACATCCAAACCGAAGTGCCGGATCAGCTCCCGCTTGCAGATCTCCTTGCCGCTGAGGTCATGGGTGTCATACGCGGCCGGCAGGAACTGGTCATGGGCCGGATCCCAACTTTCATAGTCCACCCCGTTCAGGATGCCGTAGAGGTCATCGGCCCGTTCCTGAAAGACGCCTTCCAGGCCGAAGCCGAATTCCGGCGTCAGGATTTCCTGGCGGTAGGTGCGACTGACCGTGGTAATGATATCAGCGGTAATCAGGCCGCCCTTTTCCAGATTGATCTTGCCGTAAAATTCCAGGAGCTTCGGGGTGAAATATTCCCAGCCCAGACCGGTTAAGGCCATATCATAATGCCAGAATATACCCTGATAGCCGACATTATGGACGGTATAGACGATGGGCAGTCCCTGACAATAGGGCGTATGCTGATACAGGGTGCGCAGGTAGACCGGGACGAGGCCCGTCTGCCACTCGTGGCAGTTACAGACATCGAAGGGCAGCTCCAAGGTCTTGAGCAGTTCCGGCACCGCCCGGCTGAAAAAAATAAACCGCTCGGCATTGTCCTGGTAATCCCCGTAGGGGGTACCATAGAGGCCATCCCGATCAAACAGGGAATCTTGCCTGATGAAATAGAAATTGAGATCCGGTGTCAGCCAGGCGGTATAGATCTCGGCCGTCAGGGTTTTGATGGACAGGGGTACCGAAATTGACTTCCCTACCGGGGTAATGGTGCATTTGGCATCCTTGACCTGGCGATAAAAGGGAATAACCACGGAAACCTGATGCCCCTCCTGGGTCAGGGCCCGGGAAAGACCGTAGATCACTTCCGCCAAGGCGCCGGCCCGAGCAAACGGATTGGCTTCTGGACTGACGATCAGAATGCGCATAGCAGCTGCTTCCCTGCGAAAGGGGTTTGGGCGTTAAGACGCCGGCGCTCCTTCCAATTGCACCTCCCGAAGGTAGCGGGCGGCGTCCTCCGGCGGGGTGGGATTAATGAAAAAACCGGATCCCCACTCGAACCCGGCCATGAGGGTTAACTTCGGCATGATTTCAAAGTGCCAGTGGTAGTATTCCAGATTGGTCTCACGCACCGGCGCCGTGTGGAGGATAAAATTGTAGGGCGGCCGGTTCAGGGCAATGTCCAGCCGCTTTAAGGTCTCTGAAAAGATTTCCGCCAGTTTGGGAAAGGTGGCGTCATGCAGGTCGACGTAGGAAGAATGATGTTGTTTGGGGAGGATCCAGGTCTCAAAGGGGGATCGGGGGGCAAAGGGACACAAGGCCACAAAAAGGTCGTTTTCCAGCACTACTCGCACCCCCTGCTGGATTTCCTGACGGATCATATCGCAAAAGACGCAACGCTCTTTCAGCCGGTAATGGGCCAGGGAACTTGATAACTCTTCCATGACCAGTTCCGGCACGATGGGCAGACCGATGAGCTGGCTGTGGCTGTGCTCCAAGGAGGCGCCGGCAGCCCGGCCCTGATTCTTAAAGATCAGAATATAACGAAACTTGGGGTCGCGACTGAGATCACGGATGCGGTCCCGATAGGCATACAGGACATCGGCAAACTGCACCACACTGACCGAAGACAGGGTCTCATTGTGTTGGGGAAACTCAATGATGACTTCATGGGCGCCGATGCCATTCATAAGATCGAACATCCCCTCGCCCCGCCGATCAAGCTCACCCTCATTCACCAGAGCCGGAAACTTATTGGAAACAACGCGCAATTTCCACCCCGGGGAATTGGGCGGTCCGCCCCCTTCCCGATAGGCCATGATCTCCGGCGGTGTGGTATGTTCGTTACCAGGGCAGAAAGGGCAGAAACCGCCCTTGGTCACCTCCGGCTCCACGACAAAATCGTGCGGCCTTTTGCCACGTTCGGTGGAAATGATCACCCATCGGGAAATGATGGGGTCTTTGCGTAATTCCGGCATGCAACTCCTCTCCTCATAACAGATCGGGCGGGCGGCACGGGGCTGGCAGCGTCACGGATGGACAGTGTCGCCCCGTGGTGAGATTATTCCAAGTTCGGTATCGCGCTCAGGTCATTAAGGCACTGCCGTAACATTAACTGTATGAATATATCCGGAAGAGTAAATATTGCAAGCTCTTTCCGGCTGCGGCCGCCGACCCTCAACTACCGTCGGAACAAAGACAGCAGCAGGGTGAGGATGATGCTGAGAATAAGAGAGGTTGCCAGCGGGAAATAAAAGGTAAAATTCTCCCGTTTGATGGTGATGTCACCCGGTAGTTTGCCGAGCCAGGGAATCTTGGCGCCATAAAGCAAGATCAGTCCCAGACCGACCAACACCAGTCCGAAAATCACCAACATTTTGCCAAACTCACTCATCGGTCGAACCTCCTGCGCCTCTGAGCCCAAGGCGTGGTCCCATCCTGCCTCTGATGCCGCCGCACCGACCGCGGCGCCAGGGATTAAGAGTAGGCCCTTTATGGGTACCATAGCAGAATGGCATCATTTGTCAACGCCGTCTCTGCCGGCCCCCTGCCGGGAAACCCCGGCCGGCGGAGCCAATTTCTTGTTGCACTTTCAGCGACCTCGCTATATAGTGTGACAATTGCAACAGGGGGTGGAATGTGAGTCTGGCCATTGGTATTCTGGGGACCGGAGCCTATTTGCCAGAGCGGGTCTTGACCAACGCCGATCTGGAAAAGCTGGTGGATACATCCGATCAATGGATCCGAGAGCGGACCGGCATCAGGGAGCGGCGCGTCGCCGGACCCGACGAAGACGTGGCCACCATGGGCATTGCCGCCTGCCGCCAGGCCCTGGCACATGCCGGGATTGACGGCAGCGAGTTGCGTTACCTTGTCGTTGGCAGCAACACGTCCAATTATATGTATCCTGCCATCGCCATTCGCATCCAGCACGGTCTGGGCTTGGACGACAAATTGGCCGCCTTTGACCTGCAGGCCGGTTGCTCCGGATTCAACTATGCCCTTTATGTCGCTGAAAACCTGATTAAAAATGAGGGCGGCTATGCCCTGGTGGTGGGGACCGACACCAATACCCGGATGTTGGACTTCACTGATCGGAGCACCTGTATCCTCTTCGGTGACGGCGCCGGCGCGGTAGTCATTGGCCCCACCGACCGCAGCCGCCTCCTGGCCTCTTTTCTGGCCTCGAGCTATAATGGCAAACTCTATCTGAAGACCGAATTTTCCGAGCTCAACAGCCCCTTTCTGCCCAAACCGACGCCTGTCAATAATTATATGTATATGGACGGGCCGGAAATCTTCAAGTTCGCAGTGCGGGCGGTGCAGGAGAGCCTCCGGCGTATCCTGGCTCAGGCCGGCATGACCCGGGAGGAGATCGACTTTCTCATCATTCACCAGGCCAATTACCGCATCCTGGAAACCGGTGCTCGGTTCGCCAAAATGCCCATGGACAAAGTGTATGTCAATGTGGACCGATACGGCAATACCTCAGCGGCCTCCATTCCCATTGCCCTGCACGAGGCCCTCATGGAGGGCAAGATCAAAAAGAACCACAAGGTCATCCTCATCAGTTTCGGCGCCGGCGTCACCTGGGCCGCCACCGCCCTGGAGTGGCTGAGTTAACAACGGCAGCGGGCTTCTCCATACCCCCTAAGGAAACCTGAAAAAATTTGGCGGGCCGCCGGACCCGCCTTTTTGCCTCTGTTGGCCCCCTTCCCAGGCCGAGGCCGGGGAAGGAGGGAGAATTACATAATTTTGATCTTTTTCTTGGGCGGCTCACTGGGCGCCGCTGGAGCGGGCGGCGGGGCAGCCGGGGTCTCTGGCGCCGGCGTCGGCTTGGCCGGAGGTTCGGCAGCCTCGGCTTCCGGCACCCGGCGACGCCGCGGCGGCTCTTCGGCCTCTTCTTCGGTCACCGTCGAGGGCTTTGGTTTCGGTTTGGGTTTTACCTCTGCCGGGGTTTCCGGTTTCGTTTCCGGCGGTTTAACGGTTCTGGGCGGCGACGCCTCGGTAGCCGGTAAGGTCGCCGCTTCTGGGACCGGGGCGCTGGCCAGATAGCGGGCATCCACCCAGCCCAAAGTACCGTCCTGACGGGAACGCACCTGGAACCAGCCCTGGCTTTCCCCCACTTTCTCCACTTCCTGATTGCGCGTCAGCGCCGCAATCTTCGGGCAGTCCATACCTGGACAGGCCCGCAGATTCAGCCGGTCGGCGGCCACATAAAAAACCTGATACTCCACCTTGGGCGGCGGGGGCGGGGGCGTTGGCGAGGGTGGCGGCGGGGGAGGCATCCAACCAACTTTTTGTTGGCAGCCGCTGGTCAAAATCAGCAGGAAGAAAAAGGTAAACGCCAAGATCGAGCGGACGTGTCTCTTGGCGCACCAGGATTTCGGTTGTCTCATCGGTCTAACCCACATCCTTGCTCTCGCGAATTTTCCAGGTGCCACCGGTTTCCTCCAACAGTACATTAATCACCGCCCGATGCATTTCGGAAGCCTTGGTCTGGTTATTGATTAATTGGAAATTCCAGATAAATTCAGCCACGGCCTGATTCGGACCGGTCCGCCGGAGGTTGGCGATGTTATAACTGACGTTTTTGAAATCGTAATTTTTCCAGTTTTCGTACGTCTGCCGTTCCAGTTCCCCCAGGTTGGGATACGAAGGGGCGTAGCAGCTGATGAACATATTCATGTCTTTTTTCATGTGCGCCGCCCGGATGCGTTCGGCCAACCGCTCCACGTCCCGGGCCAGCGTATCAGTCCGCTCCGGTCCTGGCGTGGCCGTGGGCGGCAGACCCGGGAGAGGCACCACCGGTTTGCGATCCGGCGCTTTGGGCCAGAGAAAATAGACGCCAACAAGAATGACGAGGCCCACCAATCCCACCAGCCATTTGTTGACGCCTGAGCGCCGCGGCACCGGACGGGGACGACTGCGCGGGGAGGGCGTCCGATAGAAGAGCTCATCCTGCCCGAGCGGACGCACATTAGGGCGCTCCCCCGCCGCCTTAATCCGTTGCCCGCATTCGGTACAGAAATTCTGGCCGGGATAGACCGGACCGCCGCAATTCGGACAGGGCCGGGAAGCCACCCGCTCCTCCCCTACCAGGGGATTGCCGCAGCGTTGACAAAAACTGTGCTCATCACCATGAAGAGTTTGGCATTGTGGACAGATGGTCATACGAACGTTATCCTTGTTCCCCCCAGAGCCGACCGGACCGTTGCCAAGAGTCATACCCTGGTTATGAACCTGATCGCTATTTTCCCTGCGAAAAATTATATGTAATCAACATATTATATTTTCAAGAAAATTTCAAGATGAAAAGCCCGCTCCAGGCTGATAATCTCTTGGGTGCGGTTCGGCTGCAGCAAGCCGGGTTTATTTTTTTCGCTGGTTGGAGCAAAGTCCTTCCCCAAGGACAATGGTGGGGAAACAACTTATTCCCCGCCCTTGTTTCCCCTAACGGGACTCATAGGATATACTTAAGAAAATATCCTTCTCAGGCTTTCCTAATGGCTCTGCATCTCATTATTGACGGCTATAACCTGATCCGCCAGACCCCCGTCTGGGAGGAGCTGGATGCCCAGGACCTGCGCTGGGGCCGGGAGGCCCTGTTGGCAAGTCTGGCCGCCTACCGCCGGGTAAAAAAACATCCCATCACCGTCGTCTTTGACGGCGGCCACAGCGTTGAGGTTGTCGGGCAGCGGGATTTTTATCAAGGCATTCTAGTCCTCTATTCTCACCATGGCGAAACCGCCGACGAGGTCATCAAGCGGTTGGCGGCCCGGGAGCGGGAGCGGGGTCTGGTCGTCTCCTCGGATCGGGAGATTATGGAGCACGCCCTCAGGGTCGGGGCGGCGGTCATGTCCGCCCCGGAATTCGTCCTGCGTCTGCAGATGGCCGAGAACAAAGATGGGCAAGAGGACGAGAGCGTTGACGATTCCCCCACTTTCAGCACCAAAAAGAAAGGGCCGCCCCATCGGGCCCCCAAGAAACGCCGCCGCCTGCAGGGACGCCTGAAGAAAATCTGATTTTTCCGCCCCGTTGCCGTTTTTCAAGCGCCGCCGCTGCCGCGTCTGGCGAGAAAGGCCGCCAGCCGGGACAGGGCAGTCTGAATATTCTCCAGAGAGTTGGCATAGGAAAAGCGCAGGAAACCCTCGCCGCCGGGGCCGAAATCAATGCCCGGGGTAACGCCCACATGCGCCTGTTCCAGGATCTCAAAGGCCAGGCGGTAGGAGTCGTTTGACAGGTGCCGGGCATTGACAAAGACATAAAAGGCGCCGGTGGGCTCCACCGGGATGCTGAAGCCCAACTCCCTGAGGCCGGCCACTAAGACCCGGCGGCGTTCGTCATAGGTCTGGCGCATCCGCGCCACCTCAGCCTGGGTCTGGGTCAGGGCGGCAATGCCGGCCCGCTGCACAAAGGCGTTGGCGGAAATGAAAAAATTCTGCATGAGCTTCTGCAAGGGCCGCATGAACTCCGCCGGCGCAATGAGATAGCCCAGGCGCCAGCCGGTCATGGCATAGGCCTTGGAAAAGCCGTTGATGACAAAGGCCCGGTCGGTGAATTCCAGAATGGAATGCTCCTGTCCCTCGTAAACCAGGCCATGATAGATCTCATCGGAAATAATATAAGGCCCCAGTCCAGCGATCTCCCGTAAAATCTCTTTCCTCAGAACCGTCCCGGTGGGATTGGCCGGAGAATTGATGAGCACCGCCTTGGTGCGGGGGCCGAGACGTTGGGCCATGTCCCGGGGCTGGACCTGAAACCCCTCGGTTTCATGGATGGGCACATACCGGGGCACGGCATCCACCAACCGGACAAAATTGGGGTAGCAGGCATAGTGGGGATCGGTGAGGACGATCTCATCACCGGCGTCCAGCAGGACCGCCAGGATGAGCAGCATGGCCGGAGAGGTGCCCGAGGTGACGATAATCCGCTCCGGGGTCAAGCTGACGCCGTAGTGCTCCTCATAGTGTTGACAGATGGCCTGGCGCAGCTCCAACAACCCCATGGAATGGGTATACTGGGTCTCACCCCGCTGCATGGCCGCGAAGGCCGCCTCCTTCACCACCTGGGGCGTGTCCCAATCCGGCTGCCCTACCTCCAGATGGATCACCGGGATGCCCTGGCGCTCCAACTCCTGGGCCCGCTCCAAAATATCCATCACCAAAAACGGGGTGATCTCCTGGGCCCGCCGGGATACAGAACTCACTGCCATAGCCAACCTCCTGCGCTCAGTATGGAGAACATAGCAGGAATGTTAGATGATTGCAAGCAGACGGCGGCAACGGCCAAGCCCGGCCGCAGCCTATACACTATCCACTTGACAACTATTCTTCTGTATAGTATTATGAAGCCATGAAGACGCTCACTCCTAAACAGCAGGCCGTCCTCGCTTTTGTGGAGGACTTCTGTCAGCAGCAGGGCTACCCGCCCACGGTACGGGAAGTGGCGGCCCATTTCGGCATCCAGCCCCGGGCCGCGGCGGATCACCTGGCCGCCCTGAAGCGCAAAGGCTACCTGCACCGGGAGCCGGGCCGCTCCCGGGGCCTGGCCCTGGTGGGCCGCAGCACCGAAGCAGTGGTGGACGTGCCCATCCTGGGGCAGATCGCCGCCGGCCAACCCCTCCTGGCCACCCAACAGATCGAGGATACCCTGCCCCTGCCCAAGTCCTGGGTCCGGGGGGACGAGGTCTTTCTCCTGCGGGTCAGCGGCGACAGCATGGCCCCCCTCATCCTGCCCGGCGACCTGGTCATGGTGCGGGTGCAGCCCCGGGTGGACCGGGGCGAGATCGCCGCGGTGCTCATCTACGATGAGGCCACCGTCAAGCGGGTCTACGAAGAGGCCGGCGGCCTGGTCCTGAAGGGCGACAACCCCACCTTCCCGCCCCTGCGCTTTGCCCCGGCCGAAGCCGCCGAACTGGTGCAGATTCTGGGCAAGGTGGTGGGGGTGTACCGGGCGTTGTAGGAGCCAAAGGCCAGAAGAAGGGACCAGGAAGAAGGGACCAGGGGCCAGGGGCCAGGGGCCAGAAGACGGGGCCAGGGGCCAGGGACCAGGAAGAAGGGGCCAGGGGCCAGGGACCAGGGGCCAGAAGAAGGGGGCGGGAGGGAAAGCGAGGAGGTCATGACGCGAGAAAAAATACGGTCTTACCAAGAGTTGGTAGCATGGCGGAAAGCAATGGCCTTAGTGACCGAGATATATCAGATAACGAAGCAGTTTCCTCAAGAGGAATTGTTCGGTTTGACGAGTCAGATGCGCCGGGCTGCGGTGTCAATTCCAAGCAACATTGCTGAGGGTCACGACCGGGCCTCAAGCGGCGAATTCCGACAATTTTTAGGTCACGCCCGAGGCTCGGTAGCCGAACTGGAAACGCAGATTCTCCTTAGCCTCAACCTATCATACCTTTCTGAGACAGAAACCGCCAGGTTACTAGAATCAGTCAAGGAGATTGGGAAACTCTTAAACGGCCTGATGGCGGCCATGAAAAATAGAAATCGAGAAGCAGCGATGAGGGGACGCAAATGAAGCAGCCGCAACGGCACATTTCCCGGCCCCTGGCCTCTGGCCCCTGGCCACTGGTCCCTGGCCCCTGGCCCCTTGCGCTCTCCCTCCTCGTCTTCGGGGCATCCATGCGCCCCCTGACGGCCGCGGCCGCGGCCTGGGGCGTGGCCCAGGGCCTCCAGGTCTTCGTGGTGGACGCGGCCAACCGCTTCGACCCCTACCAGTTGGCCCGGGAGGGGCGGAAGCGGGGGCTGTCCCCGGATCAGGTCCTCAGTCGGGTGCAGGTGGCCCGGGCCTTCACCTGCCACCAGCTGGTGCAGTTGGTGCAGGAGGGCCTGCCGGCGGCCCTGGCCGGGGTGGAGCGGGCCCTGGTGATCATTCTGGGCCCCTGCAGCCTCTTCTACGACGAGCAGGTACCCATCACGGAGCGCCGGCGGCTGTTCCGCACCCTGGTGGGGGCCTTGGCCGGGATCAAACAACGGGCGGCGTTGTGGTTCCTGCAGCCCGAACTGCCGCCGCAGGTGGCCAACCAGCATTTCGGCCGCCTCCTGGCCCGCCTGGCCGACCAGGTCATCCGGGTGGAGGACAGCCAGAGCGTGGTGCCGCCGCGGCAGTTATCGCCACGACCGGCGAGAAGAGTCGCAGTGCCATGAAGGCTCCTTTTGACCACCGGCAGCGGACCTGCTACAATCCACTGGCAACCAGGAACGGAGTGTATGGCGCCATGAGCGGTCAGCTTTTCACCATCGGACATTCGAACCATGACTGGGAAACCTTTCTGGGGCTGCTGCGGGCCTGGGGCATCACGCTGGTGGTGGATGTGCGCTCCAGTCCCTGCAGCCGCTACACGCCGCACTTCAACCAAGCCCCCCTCAGCCGGGCCCTGGCCGCGGCGGGGATCGGCTATCGCTTCCTGGGCGGCCAGTTGGGTGGTCACCCGGCCGCCGCCGAGTTCTATGATCCAGACGGCCGCGTCTGCTATGACCGGCTGGCTGCCTCGGCGGCCTTTCAGGAGGGGCTCGCCGAATTGCAGCAGATTAGCGCCACGGCCCGGGTGGCCCTCCTGTGTGGCGAGGAGGACCCCCGCCACTGTCATCGCCACCTCCTCCTGGGCCGGGTCCTGGCCCAGGCCGGGGTGGAGGTCCGGCATATCCGCGGCGATGGCCGGGTGCAGGACGAAGCAGAACTGGCAGCCGTGGCCTTTGAGGCCCAGTCCCGCCAACTGAGCCTGTTTGCGGCCGAAGAGGTGCGTCCATGGAAATCTACACAATCGGTTTTACCCAAAAAAACGCCGAAGCATTCTTCACCCTCCTGAGGGACGCCGGCATCAGGCGCCTCATCGACGTGCGCCGGCACAACAGCTCCCAGTTGGCCGGGTTCACCAAAAGGGATGATCTGCGCTATTTCCTCCGGGAGCTCTGCCGGGCCGAGTATCACCACGAACCTCGGCTGGCGCCCACCGCGGAGCTGATGGAGGACTATCGCCACAACAAGATCACCTGGCCGGAGTATGAAGAACGCTTCCGGCGCCTCCTGGAGGAACGAGACCTGACGACTTTTGTGGCCAGACACCTTTTTGCCGTGCCGACGGTGTTGTTGTGCCGTGAACCGACGGCGGCGCATTGCCACCGCCGCCTGGTGGCGGAATATCTGCAGAGGCTTTGGGGCGATGTGGTTATTCGACATCTTTAAAGGCCGGACCGTCCAGGTAGTCATCAACCACCTGACCCGCATGGAGCCGGGGCGCATCTGCGTGGCCGGCCTGGAGCTGGCTGCCGCCCGGCACCTGCGTCTGGTCCTGCCCCGGGGCTCCCTCCGGGTGGACCACCTGGCCCGCTACGGCGGCCCCTTTGACATGGGCCACATCATTGTCTGCCGGCCCGGCCGCCCCAAACCAACGCCGCCCCACGTGGAGGACTACGTGCTTCCTCTGGAGCGGCTCAGGCTGGCCGGCGTCGCCGCCCCGGCCGAGTTCTGGGACCTGCTCCTGAGGATCAGCAAGACGAGGTTGCAGGAGATTTTTGGCGAGACCCTGGGCCGGCTTGGCGCCTCGTCCTACGGCACGGCCGCGGGTCAGGGCCAGGCCTCCCTGGGCTGCCTGCGCCTGAAAAAGCGGCCAGAGCTCTACGTCGGCGGCCGGCCCGAACGGCCGCAGGTGCGGCTGCGCTTCACCGACGGCGAGCTGCAGGTGGACGCCCCGGTCAGCGATCTGCGGCTGTATGGCGAAAACCACTACAGCCTCCTGCCGCAGCAGGTGGCGGCCACGCAAGAGAAACTGCGCACCAGCCGGGGCGTTATCCTCAGCCTTGGCCTGAGTCGGGCCTTCGCTGCCACGCCCGAGCGGCCGGCGGTGCACTGGCTCCAGGTCAACAACCTCCATTTCCTGGAGGAGCCGCTCTGGCGGTTGGGGTAAGGAAAAATGCTGGTAATGGTTGCAGACCTGCACTGACACCGCTAAATACTGGCAAATCGGTAGGGGCGGTTCGCGAACCGCCTCTACCGGGCTCAACGGAGAAAAGACCATGAAACGACTCTTTTGCGCATCAATGATTTTTATTGCGGTGTTGTTCTTTTTAGATGTCAAGCCACTCCTGGCCTACGAGAATCTTACAAATCTGGTCAAAAAGATCCAGCCGGCGGTAGTTACTGTCATCGCCTACGACGCTTTTGGCAAGCCCGTGAAGCAGGGGAGCGGCTTTTTTATTAATTCGCAGGGACACTTTATCACCAACTACCACGTCGTAGCCGGTGGGGTGCGTCTTGAGGTAAGAACCGCTGAGGGTGAGAATCATCCGTTTGTCAAAGTTCTCGCCAGCAATGAGGCCTGGGATCTCGCCGTAGCCACCCTCGTGCTTCCGCCTCTGGAAGTTAAAAGCTTGACGATGACTACTGCCAAGCCGGAGGTGGGTGAACGAATAGTGGTAGTCGGCAGCCCTCTGGGTCTGGAACAGAGCCTGAGTGAGGGGGTGGTTTCGGCGGTCCGCAAGATTCCGAATCTGGGAGAACTGGTGCAGATAACCGCTCCCATCTCGCCCGGCTCCAGCGGCAGTCCGGTGGTCAATCTGCGGGGTGAAGTAATCGGCGTTGCCACGTTTTTCCTCGCCAGAGGCCAGAACCTTAATTTTGCTGTGCCAGCTTTGTACATAGCAACCTTGCAGCGCCGAGCAGGCGAAGTTGCAAGAACGGCCAAGCTACCGTCGCCAGCCGGCAGACTAGCTGGCGAGGCTGGAGATGGCATCCTGCAGCCTCCTGGGAAGAGCGGCCGGCCGCCCATGGCCAAAGATAGTGATGAAGAGCGAAGCTCTGCACCGAACAGTGCCTCAGATTATTTGCTACAAGGATTAAAATTTTGGCGAGCCAAAGAGTACGCCAAAGCCATTACGTCGTTGCAGGCAGCCATTCGCCTCGAGCCCGACGATGCTGCATCCTACTATTGGCTTGGTAGCTGTTATCGAAAGCTTGGCCGTTACCGGGAGGCGGCAGAGGCCTTCAAACAGGCCATCCGCCTCCGGCCAGATGAGGCTGATTACTATATAGGCCTCGGGTGGGCGTATGAGAAATGGAATCGTCTGCCGGAGGCCGTCGCTGCCTACCGCCAGGCCGTTCGCTGCGCCCCGAACAATGCCGATGGATATTACTTTTTGGGTGGAGCGCTCGGCGATCTGGGCTTACACCGGGAGGAGATAGAAGCCCACAAACAGGCGATTTGCCTCCAACCTGACCATGCCAGCGCGCATTTCTTACTCGGGCTTGCCTACCTCAGAGTAAACGACCGGAGAATGGCCCTGGAACAATACAAGATATTACAGACCTTGGATCCAAAGAGCGCCCAGAGCCTCTTTAATTGCATCTATCGCTGAACCTACGGGAGCTGCCGTATGGTTAACCAAGCATCATCACCCCGCCGCCAGTCCCTCCGTCTGCGAGATTACGATTATGCCCAGGCCGGGGCCTATTTCATCACCATCTGTGTGCAGGGACGGGAGGGGTTGTTGGGAGAAGTGCGGGACGGCGAGGTGTTCCTGTCACCGTTCGGTAGGATAGCCGCCGAGTCATGGACATGGCTTGCCGTGGGATATCCGCAAGTGTCATTGGATGCATGGATCATCATGCCCAATCATCTGCATGGTATTATCGTGCTAACAGACAACAGCTGTAGGGGCGGTT
>CALGOE010000081.1 GCA_937958145.1 uncultured Desulfobacca sp. | reverse complement strand
ACCGTAGGGTGGGCAATGCCTATCCGATCCTGGATGGTCAGACCGTAGGGTGGGCAATGCCCACCCTACCATTGTGCTTATTTTCCCTTGACGGTCGGCAGGTGATATGCTAATTTTGAGGATACTGTTGAAGAAAGAGGCTGCTTAACCTATGATTTTTAATGAAGAATTTGAAACCCTGCCCCGTGAGGCCCTGGAGGCCATCCAACTGCGGCGCCTCCAGGCCTTGTGTGAACGGCTGTATGCCCTGGTGCCTTTCTATCGGCGCAAGTTTGACGAAGCTGGCCTGAAACCAGGTGATATCAAGAGTTTAAACGATCTGCCCCGGCTTCCCTTTACCACCAAGCAGGATCTGCGGGATAATTATCCGTTCGGGCTCTTTGCCGTGCCCATGGAGCAGGTGGTGCGGATCCATGCCTCCTCCGGCACCACCGGCAAACCCACGGTGGTGGGCTACACCCAGCGGGATATCAAGACCTGGGCCGAGCTCATGGCCCGCACGTTGGCCGCGGCCGGCGTGCAGCGGGGCGATATTGTGCACAATGCCTATGGCTACGGCCTGTTTACCGGCGGCTTGGGCTTCCATTATGGCATCGAGTATCTGGGGGCCTCGGTCATCCCGGTCTCGGGCGGCAATACCAAGCGGCAGATCATGCTCCTGCAGGATTTCGGCCCCACGGTCATCACCTGCACCCCGTCTTTCTCCCTGCATCTTTATGATGTGGCCAAGGACATGGGGGTGGATTTCGCCAACCTGCGCCTGCGGGTCGGCATCTTTGGGGCCGAGCCCTGGTCCGAGGCCATGCGGGCGGAAATTGAGAGGAAGCTGGGCATTGACGCCCTGGATATCTATGGCCTGTCCGAGATCATGGGCCCGGGGGTGAGCATAGAATGTCTGGAGGCCAAAAACGGCCTGCATATGTTTGAGGATCATTTCCTGCCGGAGATCATCGACCCGAACACCTTGGAACCCCTGCCGCCCGGCCAGCCCGGGGAGTTGGTCATTACCACCCTCACCAAAGAAGCCTTCCCGGTCTTGCGCTACCGGACCCGGGATATTTCCGTCCTCAACCCCGAACCGTGCAAGTGCGGCCGCACCCTGGTGCGCATGGGCCGCATCCAGGGGCGCAGCGATGATATGCTCATCATCCGCGGGGTCAACGTCTTCCCGTCCCAGATCGAGGCCGTGTTAATGGAAGTCCGGGGGGTGGAACCCCATTATCAGATCGTCGTGGATCGGGTCGGTCAGATGGACACTCTGGAAGTGCGGGTGGAGGTGGATGAAACCACCTTCTCCGATGAAGTCCGGCAACTGCAGCACCTGGAAAAGAAGATCGAGCATAATATCAAGGATTATCTGGGTGTCTCAGCCAAGGTGCGGTTGGTGGAACCCCGTTCCATTCCCCGCAGTGAAGGCAAGGCCCAACGGGTGATCGATAACCGGAAAAAATAAGCCACAGGGACGGTCAGTCTTCCCGGCCTCGGTCCGGATCAGCGGATACCGGTTCAGAGGCTCGGGTGGGGGCAGAGAATCCTGACCGGTCGCTGGCATATGGGAATGTCAACATGAAAGTGGAACAGATCTCCGTATTTTTGGAAAACAAGGCTGGCCGTCTGGCCGAAGTGACCAAAGTTCTGGGCGAAGCCAACATTAATATTCGGGCGTTATCGCTGGCTGATACCACCGATTTCGGCATCCTCCGGCTCATCGTCGATCAATACGACAAAGCCCGGGAAGTCTTGAAGCAGCATGGCTTCACCGTCGGCAAGACCGAGGTGGTGGCCATTGAAGTCCCCGACCGGCCCGGCGGTCTGGCCTGGGTGCTGCAGATATTGTCCGAATCCGATATCAATGTGGAATACATGTACGCCTTTGTGCAGCATAGCGGCAAGAATGCAGTAATCATCTTCCGCTTTGACAATCTGGAAAAGGCCATCGCGCTGCTCCAGAAACAGGGCGTGCGCATTTACACCGGCGATGAGGTTTATAAATTATAAGGTCAACGAATACAGGTCAAGGGTCAAAGGCCAAAGGCAAGAGGCTGTCAGTTGAGACTGGAGAGACAACCGACCCCTGGCCACCAATCACTGACAACGGCTCAAAGGAGGAAGGCTATGCAGCGCGGCGTAATGACGGTAGGCGGCAAGGGAATCAGCCTGCTGCTGGGTCTGATACTGGCCCTCGGCGGTCTGCTCAGTGGCCCGGCTCAGGCAGCGGAGATCGTCATCGGCGGCCTCTTTTCCATTACCGGGCCCCAATCTTATCTGGGTGAACCGGAACGGAATACCCTGGAGATGGCGGTTGCCGAGATCAATGCCAAAGGCGGCATCAACGGCAACAAGGTCAAGGCCGTCATCTACGATGATGAAGGGGACGCCAATAAAGCCCGGTTGAATGCCAGCAAATTGATCGACAAAGACAAGGTCATCGCCATCATCGGTCCCAGTCTGACGCCGACCTCCATGGCTATCATCGATATTACCCAACCGGCCAAGATCCCTCTCATCTCCTGTGCGGCCGGGGTCAATATCACGTCGCCGGTGCAGGAACGGCCCTTTGTCTTTAAGACCGCCCAGACTGGTCAGATGGCCGTGGCCCGGATTTATCAATATTTGCAGAAAAAGGATATCAAAAAGATAGCCATTATCACGGTTTCCAGCAGCTTCGGGGTCTCGGGCAAGGATCAGCTCGTGGCCCAGGCCGCCAAGGCCGGTCTGGAAATCGTGGCCCAGGAGGTCTTTGGTGAGAAAGACACCGACATGACCCCGCAGTTGACCAAGATCCGCACCACCCCGGCCCAGGCCGTGATCTGCTGGGGCACCGGCCCGGCCCCGGCCATTGTGGCCAAGAACATGAAGCAGTTGGGGCTGACCATCCCCTTGATCCAGAGCCATGGCGCGGCCTCGAAAAAGTTCATTGAATATGCCGGCGACGCGGCCGAAGGCATCATTCTGCCGGCCGGCAAGATTGCGGTTTACCGGGACCTGCCCGACAGCGACCCGCAAAAGTCCGTAATTAAAAACTATGTGGAGAAATACGAGGCCAAATTTAAAACGCCGGTCTCCGGGTTTGGCGGCTATGCCTATGACGCTTTCAATCTCCTGATGCACGCGGTGGGCAAGGCCGGCACCGACGGGACCAAGATCGCCCAGGAATTGCAGAAGATCCAAAATTTCCCCGGCGTCAGCGGCGTCTTCAACCTGAGCCCCGAAGACCACAACGGGCTGGGTCCCGATGCCTTTGTCATGGTGAAAATCGAGAAGGGCGAATGGAAATTGGTTGAGTAAAGTCCTTTTCCTTCTTCCCGGTTCAATCGTCCCCAATCTCCCGGGGTGGGTCGGTGGCGCCGCCCTGCCCCGTTTTTTTTCCGAAAAGAGCTGCAGCCGACCGGCGGACCGGGCTTGCTGCTGACGTGGCCATATCTTGGAAAAACTGGCTGAACTCTTACAATATATCTTTTCCGGTCTCACCAATGGGGCCATCTATGCCCTCATCGGGCTGGGTTTCAGCATTATTTTCAATGCCACGGCGATTATCAACTTTGCCCAGGGCGAGTTTGTCATGTTGGGCGCCCTGGTGGTGATTGCTTTTTCTGCCCTGGGCCTGTCGCTGCCCCTGGCCCTGGTGCTGGCCGTCGCTGCGGTCACGGTCATGGGGCTGGCCTTTGAACGTCTGGCCATCCGTCCGGCCCGGGATGCCACTGCCATCAGCCTCATCATTATCACCGTGGGCGGCGGCGTGCTCATCAAAGGGTTGGCCATGCTCCTGTGGGGAAAAGATGCCTATACCCTGCCGCCGTTCAGCGGTCAGGAACCGCTGACTTTGGCCGGGGCCACCATTTTGCCGCAAAGCCTTTGGATTATGGCCTTGACCTTGCTCCTGGTGGTGGGCTTGGAGGCCTTTCTCCATTTCACTATTTTGGGAAAGGCCATGCGCGCCGCCTCTTACAATCCGGTGGCGGCCCGGCTGGTGGGCATCCGGGTGAGTCAGATGGTCCAGTTCTCCTTTGGCCTCAGCGCAGCGTTGGGGGCTGCGGCCGGTGTGCTCATCGCCCCCATCACCATGGGGGTCTACGATATGGGCACCATGTTGGGCTTAAAAGGCTTCTGTGCTGCGGTCATCGGTGGCTTGGGGAGCATCTTCGGCGTTGTCCTGGGGGGTCTGCTCCTGGGCGTGGCCGAAGCCTTGGCCAGCGGCCTGGTTTCCTCGGGCTACCGGGATGCGGTGGCCTTTCTGATCCTTTTACTGGTTCTCTTTTTCCGGCCCCAAGGGCTGATCGGCCGCCGCCCGCTGAGATCATCTTGATGGCACGGTATCAACGTTGGCTGCAAGCCGGTGTTTTTTACCTCCTGGTGGCTCTCAGCGGCAGCCTGTTGCCGGGCACCTATTACGTTACCCTCCTGAACCTCATCGGCCTGCATATCATTATTGTTTTGGGATTGAACCTGCTTATGGGCTATGCCGGGCAGATTTCTCTGGGACATGCCGCCTTTTTCGGGCTGGGGGCCTATACCTCCGGGATCCTGACCGCAACGTATAAGGTGGATCCGCTCCTGGCGCTTTTGGCCGGCCTGTTGTTGAGCACTCTGGTGGCGGTAATCGTCGGCATTCCGGCCCTCAAATTGAAAGGGTATTATCTGGCCATGGCGACGCTGGGCTTTGGCATCATCGTGGCCATCGCCTTCCAACAGATGGATTGGCTCACCGGCGGCCCGTCGGGGTTTATGGGGATTCCGCCTTTTCGCTTTCTGGGCTGGCGGTTTCAGACCCCGGCGGCCAAATTTTTCCTGGTCTGGGCCCTGGTCGGCTTGATCCTCTTCCTCAGCCTGAATATCGTGGATTCCAGGATCGGTCGGGCCTTGCGGGCCATTCACGACAGCGAGACCGCCGCCCTGGCCATGGGGGTAGATGCCCAGCGGCTGAAGCTGTTGATCTTTGTGGTCAGTGCCCTGTATGCCTCCCTGGCCGGCAGCCTTTTGGCCCACACCGTCAATTTTATTGCCCCCTCTTCCTTCGGCTTTATGTTTTCCATCAAATTGGTGACCATGGTGGTGGTGGGCGGCATGGCCAGTATCTGGGGGTCATTGCTGGGCGCGGCCGTTTTGACGGTTCTGCCGGAATTGCTCGCCGTCTTTCACGACCTGGAAGTGGTGATCTTCGGCCTGATTCTTATGGTCGTCATGATCTTCCTGCCCCGGGGCCTGGTGCGGGGTCTGTTGGACCTGTGGGAGTTGCGGCGGCGGAAAAAGCAGGGCCGTTGAGGGGATCATGACTTCATCGACGTTATTGGCTCTCGAGGCCGTAGGGATTTCTTTTGGCGGCCTGCAAGCCGTGAAGAAGGTCTCTTTTCAGGTTCAGGAGGGGCAGATCAAGGCCCTCATCGGCCCCAACGGCGCTGGCAAGACCACCCTTTTTAATCTCATTACTGGCATGCTCAGGCCTGACCATGGCGAGATTCGCTTCCAGGAGCAGGCCATCCAGGGATTGCCGCCGTTTCGGATCGCCGACCGGGGGATCTCCCGGACCTTTCAGATCGTGCAACTCTTCGGCCATATGACGGTTGTGGAAAATGTCATGGTGGGCCGGCACCTCCGGACCCGGGCCGGACTGCTGGCCGCTGCCCTGCGGCTGCCCTGGAGCCGCCGGGAAGAGGCGGCCATCCGGAGCCAGAGCCTGGCCTGGTTGGATTTTGTCGGGCTGCAGGACCGGGCCGACGACTATGCCGCCAACCTGCCCCTGGGGCACCAGCGCCTCCTGGAGATTGCCCGGGCCCTGGCCACCGAGCCCAAACTCCTGTTGCTGGACGAGCCGGCCGCCGGGTTGGATATGACCGAAACGGAGCGGCTCAAGGAGCTCATCTTTGCCATCCGGGCGCGCGGGATCAGCGTCCTCTTGGTGGAGCATGACATGAGCCTGACCATGGAAGTGGCCGATGAAATTGTGGTCTTGGATCATGGCGAACTCCTGGCGGAGGGCCCGCCCCGGGACATCCAGCGCCATCCGGCCGTCATCGCCGCTTATTTGGGCCGGGATTGGGAGAAAGAATAACATCTGCCGCGCCTTTCCTGGGATGACCAGCTTAGATTTCCCCCCCGGAGGCCGAGTTCAACCCGACAAGACTTTTTATTCCAGACATAAATATGTTATTATCTTGTCGTTGCCAGGCGATGGCACGGGAATGATGCGAAAAACCGGTGCCCATGGCATCCTTGTTACTTCGCACTGAAAACGGTTTCATCTCTCCAAGGGAGTTGACCAATTATGACCCAAACAAGATTTCTGGTGCTCCTGGCCTGCATCGTGGCTCTCCTGCTCCTGGTCTGTGGTTGTGCCAAGAAAAAAGTCATTGCCACCACCGGACCCGAGGACAGCGAAGCCCAAGCCGGGCAGATCCAGGAAGAAACCCTGGGCGGGGGCCTGCCCGGGGAACGTCTGGGCCGCGCCCGTCGGGGGGTTTCGGCCCGGGCCCAGGCGTACGGCCCCGAAGGTATCGCCTTTGAGAGCGAAGACGTCCATTTTGAGTTTGATCAGGCTACCCTGACGCCGGAATCGCGCCAGATTTTGCAGAAGAAAGCGGCCTTCATGCAAAAACATCCGGAGGTGCAGATCACCATCGAAGGACACTGCGACCAACGGGGCAGCAGCGATTATAATCTGGCACTGGGGCAGCGGCGGGCCGATGCCGTGAAAAGTTATCTCGAGGACCTGGGCATCCCCGGCAACCGCATGGCCACTGTCAGCTACGGCAAGGAACAGCCGCTGGATCCCGGGATGACCGAAGAAGCCTTTGCCCGCAACCGGCGGGCCCATCTGGCCATCGGCGGTCTGAACGATTAGAGGGAAAAGGGAAGAGGGATAAGGCCGCGGAGGCAGGAAACCTGGGCGACTTGAAGCCGCCGTCAGAGCTGCCTGCTGCCCTCTGCCTATTGCCTGCTGAATTCTTGGTTGGTGCCATAATATACCATGTTTACCATCTTTTCCCACGGGTCTAAAAAGAACTTCATCGGCGAGGTTGTCTTGGGCTGCTGTCTGGTCCTGACCCTGGCCGGGTGCGGCGACCTGCCGTTTGCCAAGAAGTCGCCGCCGGTTATGGCCGAACCGGTTTTTGAACCGCCGCCGACGCCGTCGCAGCCGGTGCCTCCTTTACAAGCGGCGCCGGCGCCCGTTGCGCCTCCGGGCAGCGGCCCGGTCATTGACAGCCGTTTGGCTGATCTGGCCAGTCAAATGGAGGCGTTGCGGACGCGGCTGCAGGCCGTAGAAGGCAGACTGGCGGAACAGGAACATCAATGGCAGCAATGGCAACAGACCGGCGGGCCGCAGCAATCCCAGACCCGGGAGCGTGTGCTCGGTCTGGAACGCGACCTGGCCGCCCTGCAGGAACGATTGGCCCGGCTGGAGGGGGCACGGTCAGCGCCGGCGCCGCGAGCGGAGTCTCCCCCTGAGGCGGCACCCATCCGGGAGGTAGCGCCCCCCCCGGTGGCAGCCAAACCCAGCAGTGATCCCTTGGCCGAAGGTCTGGCCCTTTACAAGAAAAAATCCTATCCGGCCGCCCGGGAGCAGTTGGCGCAGTATTTAAAAGCCCAGCCCAAAGGCGACAAAGCCAGCGAGGCCCGCTATTATCTGGCGGACAGCCTCCTGCAGGAAAAAAGATATGATGAGGCCATCGTGGAATTTAACAAGATCGTCGAAGGCCACCCCAAAAGCACCTGGGCCCCGGCTGCCCTCTTAAAGCAATCCCAGGCCTTCAAGGCCCAGGGCAAGACCAAAGTCGCCCACCTGGTTTTGGAAAAGCTGGTGGCCGATTACCCCAAGAGCGCCGAGGCGGCCCAAGCCCGGAAACTCCTGGAAAGTCGCCCCTAAGAAAAGGAATTTGCCGTGTTAAAATTCATGCGCAAACATGCCAACTCCTGGCTGGTGGGCCTCATCATCGGCGCCATCATCGTGGTTTTTGTCCTTTGGGGTATCGGTACCTTCCGGTCTGCCCAGTTCCAGGTGGTGGCCAAAGTGAACGGCACCAATATTTACCTGCCCGAGTACTCCCGGGCCTATTACAATCTGCTCCGCACCTATCAGGAACGCCTGGGGAGCGATTTTAACGACGAAGTGGCCAAGGCCTTGAATATTAAGGCTCAGACGTTGAATCAGCTCATCGACGAGCTGCTCATCCGCCAGGCCGGCGAACGGCTGGGATTAACCGTGACCGATGCCGAACTTCGCCAGTATATCCAGAAAAATCCTGTCTTTGCCGATGAGCGGGGCTTCAATGAGAAACGGTATCGCCAGATCCTGGCTCGCCAGCGGCTCCCCGCCTCTGATTACGAGGCTTTTGAACGGCAGCGCCTGGCCCTCCAGAAGGTCATCGGCTTTATCACCTCTTTTGCCAAAGTCACGGCAATCGATCTGGAAGAGACTTACCGGCTGGAAAACGAAGCGGTGCGGGTGGAATATGTGGTGCTGGCACCGACGCCCTTCCTGAAGCAGCAACAGGTGACACCGGCCGAAGTGGAGGAAATGTATAAAAACCACGGCGAGCGGTTCCGGGAACCGGAGAAGTTCCGGGCCAATGTCCTGTTTCTGCCGTACCGGGATTTTGCCAAACACGTGCAGCCTGATCCCCAGAAACTGGAAGGCTTCTTCTATGATCATTTGGAGCAGTTTACCCAACCCCAGGCGGTGCGAATCCAGGCCGTAAAATTAGCCATGCCGGCCAAGGCAACGCCGGCCGAACGTCAACGCCTGAAAGAAATGGCCGAGTCCATCCTGCAGGAGGGCCGCCGCGGCGTGCCGTTGGATGAATTATTGCGGCGTTATGCCCAACCGCAAGGGCTCCGCCTGCAGGTCGAAGACCTGGGGGTGGTGCA
>CALGOE010000080.1 GCA_937958145.1 uncultured Desulfobacca sp. | reverse complement strand
TGTCAGTTTCAGGCAAGGGGTCAAGGGTCACAAGTTCTGGGCAAAAATTCAGTAGCACAGGCTTTCCAGCCTGTGCGCCAATGACCAGGCAAGAAAGGCTGCGCCCCCAGACTCCATCGAAACAAAAATTCAGTAGCACAGGCTTTCCCGCCTGTGCGCCAATGGACGGGTAAGAAAGCCTGTTCCCCCAAGCTCCGGCTGGCATGCAGTTTTGGTCATTCCTCCCAGGAGTTTAGGGTTATACAACTAACCACTGACCACTAACCACTGACCACTGGCAGCATCATCGCTTGGCTTTGATGAAGCAACTGCGGATCATTTCATAATGGTTGCAGTGAGTGCGAATCTTCCACCAGATGGGGCCATGAGACTCCACCTGCCAGCAGGGTTCCAGACAGCCCTTTTTGCCTTCCAGGAGGTCGATGATATTCGTCTGGGCCCGGCCGGCGAACGGTCCGCTTTCGGTGCCCCCCAGCCAGGCGGTTTCCGGCGCCACGTCGGTGGACCAGGAAAAGGGATCGGAAAAGAGGAACTGGGCGCCCGAGGGTTTGGCCACCCGGTTGATTTCGCTCAGGTGGGCCAGAGGATCGGGAAGTTTATCCACCATATTGAGCGAGGCCAGGCCGCTGAAAGATTTAGCCCGGAACGGCAAAGCCTGGGCATCGGCAACAATAAAATCCAGATTCAAGGTGGGCCAATCAGGCGGCAGGGTCAAGGTCACCGGCCGCTGCAGCTTGCCTTCTTCGGGCAGGAGCAGGTCCAGGCGGCGCTTGGCCATTAACTCCCGGGCGGTGCGGATAAAGGCCACTGAATTGTCCAGGCCCACCACCAGATCGAATTTTTTGGCCATCTCAAAGGCAAACCGCCCCACGGCACAGCCGCCGTCCAGGCAGTTCCCCAAGCTGGGCCGCATCAACCCGGCCCACTGCTGGTAAGCATCAGTGGCCATGTCGTCACCCAGGAGATCGCCATAATGACTCCAGAGGTATGACGCCACCACCGCCGGCATTTCGTAACGATTCGTGGCCTGGGGGATATGCTGTTGGGGGGTCAGGAAGGCGATTCCGTCCGCAATGGGGTACACTTTCTGACATAGGGGGCAGGATAAAGAACCGGTGATAATATCATCCTGCCGGGCAGCCTGGATGGAGACCTGAAGCGGAGATTCCTGAGGCCGGCAGTGCGGACAGATAAGTAACTCAAGCAGGGCTTGTTTCATGATGTCCTCGAGCAGATCATGGCGCCTGGTTCGGTCCCACGGCCAGAGACGGTTGGCCGACAAAACCGCCGCTTCGGGGTCCATCGGCCCTGGACGCTCCCGGCCAAGCCCGCAGTCGCAAGGTTTGTTTCTTGTTCCTGGATATGGGCTGCACTGGGGACAAACCTCGCAGGCTCATCGAATAAAAGAATAGCTATCATTTAATAACCCGCCGGGGATTTGTCAAGGCTGGGCCTCCCGCTCTGACTGGGGCGCCCCCTTGCCAACCTGCCGGCAAGGTCTTACTGTTATTATTTATTAAGGCCCTGGCCTTCATCTCCCGTGTCTGCCCCCAGGGCAGGACCCTCTCCGATTGAGGAAATATCCATGCAGAAAGATTTACAGACGAGAGCTCTCTGGCTCTCCTATGCCACCGTGGCTTATAATATTATCGAGGGTGTGGTGGCGCTCCTGGCCGGTTGGCTGGCCGGCAGCATCGCCCTGGTGGGTTTCGGCCTGGACAGCGCGGTGGAATCCCTCTCCGGCGGGGTGATGATCTGGCGCTTCCGGCACCGCCAGGAACTTACCCCGGCGCAGGAAGCCCGCTTGGAAAAAAGGGCCACCCGCCTCGTGGGTTACACTTTTTTCATCCTGGCCGCCTATGTCTTCTACGAGGCGGCAGAAAAACTTTTCCGGCAGGACCCCCCGGCTCCCTCGCTGCTTGGCATTATCATCGCCACTTTGTCGCTGCTCATCATGCCGGGGCTGTTTTATCTCAAATATCAGACCGGCCAGGCCTTGGGGAGTGCCAGCCTCAAGGCTGATGCCAAACAAACGTTGGCCTGCGCCCTTCTTTCCCTGGCGCTCTTGATCGGGCTGGGCTTAAACTACCTCTACGGCATCTGGCAGGCCGACCCCCTGATCGGCCTCCTCATTGCAGTGGTCCTGTGTCGAGAAGGATTCGAGGCGTTGCGGGAAGAAAAGCTCTGCACCTGCTGCCGTCCGCCCGGGTGATGAGACGGTCTTGATTCCCCTCTGGCTGCCTCTGTCGGCGGCCGGCCACGCTAACTGGCGCCTTTTTCCGGTCGGCCCACATTACGCCGCGGCCAGATCCCGCGCCACCTGCTGTCGCAGGGAAATAAACTCCGGCGCTGCCGGCAAATAGGCAAAGAGCTGCTCCACATAGCCCCGCTCCCTCACAATCGCCCGGCTCACCGGGATATTCAGATCATAGAGCCAACTGCACAGCAGCAACTTAAAGTCATTGACCCAGACCATATCCAGGTAATTGACCATGTGACGTTGGCGCACCGCCGTCAAAATGGCCGGGGTATAGTTTGTGGGATGAACTGTCAGGCCCAGGTTGACCACTTTGTTGGGCGGGACGTCGGGGTGGAAGTGGGCCAGCATGACCGCAAAGATGTCCAATTTATCAGCGTCCCGGATGATGCCGGTTACATAACGGGCTACGGGTGCCAGGCCAGTTGGCAACGTCCGGCGGTTGTGCAGGCCCACTGCCGCCAGGACCAGTTTCTGGGCGGCCGCGGGCAGCGCAGCCAGGACGCCGTGTGCCTTCAAGGTGCGCACCCCCTGCAGGCCATGGTTGACCGATTTTTGATCATAAAAGGTCTGATACCGGGCATATTGGGGAAAGCGCCCGATATCATGGAACAGGGCCGCCAAGTGGGTCACTTCCTGCAGTTCCGGCGGCAAAGGTAACGAGCCGGTAAGCCGGCGGGCCAAGGCCAGCACCCGCCGGGAATGGTTTATTTTAATATCCACGTTGCCCACATCAAAGGCGGAGCCCTGCCGGAACCCCTGGGTAAAGAGGTGAAACCACTCTTCATAGAGGTGGAACCGGTACGTTGCGGGCAGGGTCCAGTTCACTTGCAGGTCTGGTGCCGCCGGACGATCAGGGGCCGCTGTCCATAAAGATGGCCCAACCTCCGGGCTTGGTTTGGGAAAAGGCATGTGCAGGTATCCTTGCCGACGGTTACGTCAAAGAGATTACCTTGTCGGCCAGTTGCATGTGGGTGACGATATCCAGCATATTGGTGGTTTCGCCCACCTGTTTCTGCTCCAGGAGATGAAAATGATTCAGGCAGGTGCCGCAGACCAGGACCTGGACACCGGCCGCAGCCAGCTCCTGGAGGGCCGGCAGGACCTCGGAACCGGAGCAGGCCAGCTTCACGCCGGCATTCAGGAAGACCAGGGTCCAAAGGCTTGGCCCCATCTCTTTGAGGGTGCCGATGAAATTGACCATGAGCCGTCCGCCCAGAAAATCGTCGCCGCTCCCTAAGCGGTCGGTGCCCACCACGACCATGATCTTGGCTTCGCCGGCAGCCGGTGCCGGCGCCACCGGGGCCGCCACCGGCTTGGTCAAGCCGGCGCTGCGGTCCCCCACCACGGCGATGGCTCCCTCTTGCTCTTCCACCCAGACCGTGTATCCGGCCCGGCTGAGGAAACGGCTGACATTTTCCTTGGCCGCGTCGTTGTCCACGAGCATGACCAGTCGGTCCACCTGCTCCTGCTCTACTGTCTCCTTGGCCCGCAACACCGGCGCCGGACAGGCCAAGCCCCGGCAGTCGATGACATACTCCGGTTTAGTCATTCTGTCGCAACCCTCCCCCATGCCCTATGATATCTTGTAACAGCTTGTATGAAAACAGTTCCGAGTTCCGAGTTCCGAGTTTCGAGTTTCGAGTTTCGAGTTTCGAGTTTCGAGTTTCGAGTTTCGAGTTTCGAGTTTTGAGTTTCGAGTTACGAGTTACGAGTTACGAGATTACGGGTCAACCTGAAAAACCAGCTGTTTTCAGGCTGTGTCGTGTTTTTAAGAACATGAAAATTTATAGCTTAAACCCATTGTTAAACTATAATTCCAACGATAGATTCTGACAAGTCCTGGCCAGATTTTCCGGCCGTCACCATATGGCGAAAATCCCTTTGCGCGGGAGCGCTGGTTCTGATAATAACAGCAGTTATTGATCAAAAAATACCGTAGGCAGGGGCAGTAGGGTGGGAAAGCGAAGCTCATCCCTCCTGCCGAAGGCGATTAACCAAGGCCGAGCCACCACCGTCTGGGAGTGGTAAATGAGACAACCACTCGCTGACGCTCGTGGCTTGGATTCCTTGACATTCTTGCCATGGTGGCCGTTTGGCCAAAAATTAGAAATATTAAATAGGTTCTGTAAGGGCGGTTCGCGAACCGCCCCTACAGATTAAATCAAAAGGAAGCATCGGCAAAAAGTCACAGGCAAAAAGGGGCGAGTTATGGCGCTGTCCCTGCCAATCAGCCAAATTAAAATAAAAACTCCCGAGGTTGCACCATGATCCCCCGTTACAGCCGGCCGGCGATGGCCCGCATCTGGACCGAAGAAAATAAATTTCAGACCTGGCTGCAGGTGGAATTGGCCGCCCTGGAAGCCATGGCCCGGCACGGCCTGGTCCCCCAAGAGGCCGTGGCCAACATCCGGGCCAAGGCCCGTTTCGAGGTGGCCCGCATTGAAGAGATTGAGGCCCAGACCAAACACGACGTCATCGCCTTCCTGACCAATGTGGCCGAGTATGTGGGCGAAGACAGCCGCTATCTGCACTATGCCCTCACCTCCTCGGATATTGTGGATACCGCCATGGCCCTGCGCCTGCGGGAGGCCGCGGACCTGCTCCTGGCCGACCTGGACCAGATCATGGGGGTCCTGAAAGCGCGGGCTTATGAGTTCAAAAACACCGTCTGCATCGGCCGTTCCCACGGCATCCATGCCGAACCCATTACCTTCGGCCTGAAGTTCGCCCTCTGGTATGCGGAGATGGCCCGGCAGCGAGACCGGCTGCAGCGGGCCCGGGACGTGGTGAGCGTGGGCAAGTTCTCCGGCGCCGTGGGCACCCTGGCCCACCTGCCGCCCCAGGTGGAGGAGACGGCCTGCGCCCTCCTGGACCTGAAACCCGCACCCCTGGCCACTCAGGTCATCCAACGGGACCGCTACGCCGAATATTTCACCACCCTGGCCCTCATCGGCGGCACGGTGGAAAAAATCGCCGTGGAGATCCGCCACCTGCAGCGCACCGAAGTGCGGGAGGCCGAAGAGTTTTTCAGCGCCGGGCAGAAAGGCTCCTCCGCCATGCCCCATAAACGCAACCCCATCCTCAGCGAAAACCTCTCGGGCCTGGCCCGGGTCCTCCGGGGCAATGCCCTGGCCGCCATGGAAAACATGGCCCTGTGGCACGAACGGGACATCAGCCACTCTTCGGTGGAACGCATTATCGCCCCGGACAGCACCATCCTCCTGGATTTTATGCTGGCCCGCCTCACCGGCGTCCTGAAAAACCTGCTGGTCTACCCCGAGGCCATGCAAAAAAATCTCAACCTCACCCGGGGCCTGATCTTTTCCCAGCGTCTGCTCCTGGAGCTGGTCCGCAAGGGCCTGACCCGGGAAGAGGCTTATCTGCTGGTGCAAGGCCCGGCCATGCGGGTCTGGCAGGAAGGCCTGGACTTCCCCACCCTTATCCGCCAGGATGCGGCCATCGCCCAGCATCTCAGCCCCCAGGAGATCGACGCCGTCTTTGACCTGCAGGAGTATCTGCACAACATCGATTATCTGCTGCAGCGGGTTTTTCGGCCATAAAATGCCGGAGTTTGGCAATCCTGGCGCCGGGGTCTGACCAGCCGCAACAAAGTCGCCTGGGCCTTATCCGAGGGGACAGGAGCCCTCCCCACGAAGGGATGTCTATGGAGCCTGTAAA
>CALGOE010000079.1 GCA_937958145.1 uncultured Desulfobacca sp. | reverse complement strand
GCTCCTAAGGATGCTGCAACGGCCCCAAAGCCTGTCTGAGCTGGTGCGCCGGCGTCTGATTTACCGTAAGCCCCTGGAACCGAAGTTTGTGTATGACCACATCGAACGCCAGATGATCAGCAAACACTTGGAACGCCTCCTCAAAATCGGCAGGATCAAAAAGATCGGAGATAGGTATGTTGCCGCTGGAAGAAGCCACTAAAGCCCGCCAGAGCGCCCGCTGGCGCGCCTGGTGTCTGATCTGCTTCAGTCTGGGCCTGCTCTTGACCAACTACCCTCTGTTGCAGATCTTCAATACCACCCTCACCATCGGCGGTATGCCCGTGATGGTGGCCTACCTGTTGGGTATCTGGGTGGTGGCCATCGTCGTCTTATTCGTCCTGGCCAGAAGGCTCGCCAACCTGGCTGAAAAGGATTAATGTCCCGTGCCGCATGTCCAACCAGGCCGCTGGGCCCCGCCACCGGGAAAGTTTTGCATTACAAGAATGGCACAGGCCGATGAATAAAATAGTGGTGGCCATCGCGGCCTTCGGATACCTGCTATTCCTGTTTGCCATAGCCTATTATGGCGACCGGCGGCGGACCCAAGGCCGCAGTCTGATTGCCAACCCCTACATCTATACGCTGTCTCTGGCGGTGTACTGCACTTCCTGGACTTTTTACGGTTCCGTGGGCAAAGCCGCCAACGAAGGCCTGACCTTCCTGCCCATTTATCTGGGACCGACCATCGTCGCCTTCTTATGGTGGTTCGTCGTCCGCAAACTCATTCGCATCTGCAAGAACAATCGTATCACCACCCTGGCCGACTTTCTCACGCTCCGATACGGCCGTGGCATCCTCATGGGCATGGTGGTCACGGTCCTGATCATTCTGGCCGATATGCCCTACATCGGCCTGCAGTTGAAGGCAGTGGCCACGACCTTCAACCTTTTGGTGGGAGCTCCCGTCCTGCCGGCAGGTCAAACCCCTTTTTATCTGGACAATGCCTTTTATGTGGCCATCATCCTGGCTGTCTTCGGCGCCATGTTCGGAGCCCGGCATCTGGATCCCAGCGAACGCCACGAAGGACTGGTCGCGGCCATCGCCTTTGAATCTCTGGTCAAACTCTTGGCCTTCATGGCGGTGGGCCTCCTGGTGAGCTATGTCCTCTTTCCCGGCCAGGGGGAAATGTTCGGGCACATGCTGCAGCGACCGGAATTCCGGGATCTTTTTATTCTGGACAGCAAAGCCAACAACACCTATGGCGTCTTTTGGGTGGAAACCCTGCTGGCCATGGCCGCCATCATCCTGTTGCCCCGGCAATTCCACATGGGGGTAGTGGAAAACACCGATGAGAAACATGTCCTGACCGCGGCCTGGCTCCTCCCCTTGTATCTCTTCCTGATCAATCTGTTTGTCCTGCCCATTGCCGCCGGCGGTTTGTTATTGGGCTACCCGCCTTCCCAGGGCGATACTTTCGTATTGCAGCTGCCTTTGGCCAACGGCTATCCCTGGCTGGCTCTGCTGGCCTTTATCGGCGGTCTGTCGGCCGCGACCGCCATGGTTATGGTGGTGGCCATAACCTTGAGCACCATGCTCCTGAACAGCCTGGTGACGCCGTTGTTGGCCGTCTTCTGGCGCGGCCGCAACTGGTCAGCCTGGCTGCTCTTTTTCAAGCGCCTGGGAATCGTCTTCGTCATTCTCCTGGGTTATCTGAGCTATCGTACCATCGGGCCGGTTACCACCCTGGTGGAAATGGGTCTCATCGCCTTTGCCGGGGTGGCCCAATTGGCCCCGGCAGTCATCGGGGCCCTGTACTGGCGCCAGGCCACCCGTTGGGGGGCCAGCCTGGGTTTGGGCGCAGGCTTCGCCTGCTGGGCTTATACCCTGCTCTTTCCCTATGTGATTCATGCCGGCTGGTTCTCCGAGGATATCCTCATCCATGGCCCCTGGGGACTGGGTCTGCTGCGGCCCACGGCCCTCCTGGGTTTGACGGACTTTCATCCGCTCACTCATGCCTTCTTCTGGTCCATGTTTCTCAATATCGGTTTGTTTGTCAGTGTTTCTCTCCTGACGACCCCGGCTGCCGATGAAGAAGAGCAGGCGGAGCGGTATGTGGACGTGTTCAAAGAAGCCGCTGAATTGGGGCTGGAGCCCCGCACCGCCAATCTGCCGGAGGCCCCCCAGTTCATGGCCCTGGCCTCAAAATTTGTGGGCGTCAGCAAAGCCCAGGAGGCCCTGCAGGAATTTGCCCGGGAGAACAACCTGGAACTGGCCGCGACCTGGAGTGACGCCGACAAACTGCGGCTGCGGGACTACATTGAACGTCTCATCAGCGGCTCCGTCGGGCCGGCGGCAGCCCGGGTCGTGGTGGACGGCTATCTGGCCTCCCGGGGATCCCGCCTGGACGGCGTCTTTGACCTGGTGGGGGAAGTCTCCCACTCCCTGGAGGAAAGCCGGGAAGCTCTCAAGCATCGCCTCAATGAACTGGCCATCCTCAATGAAGCGGCGCAGCATTCCACCTCCTCCCTGAGCCTGCCGCAAATCCTGGAAAGTATTTTGGAACTGCTGCACCACAAGATGGGCGTCGAGCAAAGTTCCATCCGCCTCCTGGATGAAGACGGCGTCCTGCGGCTGGAAAGCTATCTGGGCCAATCGCCCCTGCCCCGCCCGGAACTGGACCTGACCCCGGATATGTCCACCCTTTTAGGTCAATGTCTCCTCACCCGAACGGTGATCTCCATCCCCGATGTCAGTCAGATGCCGGCGGCTACCCCCTCTGGACTCCATCCGGATGAGATGCTGGCCAGCTTTATTCTGGTGCCCCTGGCCACCGAAACCCAAGTCCTGGGGGTGTTGAGTGCCGCTTCCCGGCAGAAAAAATATTTTCCCCCGGAACAATTGGATTTTTATCGCTCCCTGGCCAATCAGGTGAGCCTGGCCATCCACAACGCCCGCCTTTATGAGAAGCTCATCCGCTTCAGCAAGGAACTGGAGACCAAAGTGGCGGAGCGGACCCTGGAGTTGAAAAATAAATCTTTGGAGCTTTCCGAGGCCAATCGAGCTTTGAAAGAGATGGATAAGCTCAAGACCGAGTTTTTGGCCAATGTCTCCCACGAACTGCGCACCCCGCTCAACTCCATCCTCGGCTTCACGCTGAATCTCAAAGACGGCGTTGACGGCCCCATCAACGAAGAACAGCGCCACAGTCTGGAAAAAGTGGAAAAGGCCAGCCACCGCCTGCTGCAATTAATCAATGATGTTCTGGATTTATCCAAACTGCGGGCCGGCCGCATGGAGCTCAACCTGGAGACTCATAACCTCCAGGACATCCTGGAAGAGGCCCGGCAGACCATCGAACCCCTGGCCCGGGCCAAAGAGATTGACCTGGAAGTGCAGGTCGCTGACATCCCGCCCCTGCAAGTGGATAAAGACAAGATCATCCAGGTTCTTCTCAACCTGCTGGGCAACGCTGTCAAATTCACCGACTCCCACGGCCGGATCAGCGTCTCCGTCGAAAAAGTCACCTTGCCGGAACCCTCGGGAGAGAAAAAAGATTATGTGGCCGTCAAGGTCAGCTATACGGGCATCGGCATTAAAGAAGAAGACTTGAAGAATATCTTCCAGGAATTTGTCCAGATCGACAGTTCCGCCACCCGGCGGCACGGCGGCACCGGCCTGGGTTTGCCCATCAGCCGCCACCTGGTGGAGATGCATGGCGGCCGCATCTGGGCGGAAAGCGAATACGGCAAGGGTTCAACCTTTACCTTTATCCTGCCCATCCCCGCCGGCGCGGCCAAGACCGAGGCCCCCGCTGAGGCGGTCCGGCCAGGACGATCGGTCTTGGTCCTCAGCCGCCGGGGGGGCCTGATCCACCTCTTGCGGGAGACCCTAACCCCGCTTGGCTTCCTGCTCCAGGCTGAACCGATGGTGGATACCCTCATCGCCGAGGCCGCCAAAACCCATCCCGCCGCCATCGTTTTAGATGTCCTGAATCCGGAGATCCAGATCTGGCCGGCCTGTTTGGCCCTGCGCAGCCACGACAAGACCCAAAACGTTCCCCTGCTGCCGGTGGCGTTGACGGAGGACGGCCGCTCCGGCCTGGTGCTGGGACCGGCCGAATTTCTCAAACAACCCTGTCTGGCCGAAGAGTTCGGTCAGGCCATGCTCCGCCTCACCCCCTGGATCAGCTACAAAGAGGCCCTGGTGATCGATCCCGATCCCGACGCAGCCAACCGTTGGGCCACGTTTCTGAGTGACGACGGGTATGAAACCACCGTGGCCCAGGGCGCCGAAGCCGGTATCCGCCACCTGCAAAACCTGCTGCCGGGCCTGATCCTCCTCAACCTCAACCTGGCCCCGGCAGATCTGGTCCGCGTCGCCACTTTCATCCGTTCCCAGAATGAGATGCTCACTATCCCCCTCCTCTGTATTCTCCCGGCGGCTGCCGCCGACCACGACCAGAAAGCCCTCCAGGAACACCTCCAGCAAACCCTGAAAACCCAGGCGTTTCCCATGGCCGCCTTCACCCGCCAGTTGAAGCGGTTTTTTGCCCACCTGACGGCCTCATAACCAAAAAACCCCGGGCGGTTTGTCCGGCTGACCTCTGCCGCCAGGGGAATTGTCGAAAGCGGGCCGGGCACGAGACAATTCTTGCCCAAACCCTTATGTCCTTGATATAATGGCGCCAGAGTGAGGCGCAAGGTACCTCTTCTGGCCGGCATCAGGAGCCACCCATCGACCAGGTCGGGCCAGGCCGGCTCCGTCTCTCCCTGCGTCTGCGCCGGTCGGGTTGACCAAACGTTGGTCATAGTAAACCATGAAGAAAAAAATCCTCATCGCCGATGACAATCCCGATAATGTGGAGCTCCTGCGCAAACGCCTGAGCAGCCAGGGTTACGAGACCGCCGCCGCCTTCGACGGGGAGGAGGCCCTCCAGGCCATCCTCAAGGAGACCCCGGACCTGCTCATTCTGGACGTCATGATGCCCAAGATGGACGGCTACGAGGTCTTGCGGCGGCTGCGCCAGAACGATGATTACCGCAATCTTCCCGTCATCATGCTGACCGCCAAGAAAGAGATCCCCGACAAGCTCAAAGGTCTGGACATCGGCGCCGATGATTACATCACCAAGCCCTTTAATCCCCAGGAGCTGCTGGCCCGGGTCAAATCCCTCCTGACCCTGCGCGAGGAACAGGAGCGCAAATCCAAGGACGAACGCCTTACGGCCCTGGACCAGATGGTAGAGGGCGTGGCCCACGAGATCCGCAATCCGGTAACCGCCATCGGCGGCTTTGCCCGCCGCCTCTATGACCGGCTGCCCGAGGGCACACCGGAAAAACATTATGCCGAAGTTATCCTCAACGAATCCAAGCGCCTGGAACAGATGGTCAAACAGATCGTCGAGGCCACGGTCATCTCCATCCCCAGCCTGCGCAAGCGCGAGATCAACGAGGTCATCCATGCCGCCCTGGCCGCCTGCCAGGAACGGCTGAGCGAAGGCCAGGTCCACGTCAAACTGGACCTGGCCGATAATATCCCCCCCCTGATCATGGATGCGGGCAACCTGCGGCGGGTCATCGCCCATCTCATCTCCAATGCCATTACCGCCATGCCGGAAGGCGGCACCATGACCATTTCCACGGCCCGGCGGAATCATTATGTGCAAATCCAGGTGGCCGACACCGGCGTGGGCATTCCTCCCAAGATCCTGCCCCATATCTTCGACCCCTTCTTCACCACCAAGAGCTCCGGACCGGGCCTGGGGCTGGCCATGGTGCACAAGATCATCAAACAGCACGGCGGCCAGATCTCAGTGGAAACAGAACTGAATAAAGGCACCACCTTCTCCATCCTGCTGCCCCTGCGGGAAGAGGTGGAGGCGACTTAACAAGGGAAAGGGGAGCAGGGAGGAAAAACCGCCGTGACCGGCAACCGCAAGACGCCGCCAAAGGAAAAAAGGCGGGAGGCGCAAAGCTTAACCGGCCGGGGGAAAGAGTTGTTTCTCCGGGAATCGGCAACCAATCAATATGCCCCCGGATCGCCATAAGGTATGGGGCACCGGCAAAACCGTGCCCCGGTGCAAACCGGCCGCTGCCGGCGAGATTTTAGTTCCTGGCAACAAAGGAGTTATCATGATCCGACGCTTCTGGGTTGGTATACTGGTATTGGCCGTCTTGGCCAGCCTTCCTGCGGCCGGCTGGGCCGCCAATAACGCGCCGCCAGCGGCCTTTGCCGCGCTCCAGGCCAGTCTGGTGCGCAGCGGCTTTGACCAGGATTATATTCAAAAGCTTTTCAATGACCCCCGGGCCGAATTCCTGCCCAATGTGGTTACCAAGATTGCCTATCAGCGCAAGGAAAAAAGGGCCGATTACTCCCATTTCCTGACCTCGGCGAATGTGGAGAAGGGCCGGCGTTTCCTGGCGGCCCAGAATAAACTTTTGACGCAAGCAGAAACGGCCTTCGGCGTACCGAAAGAGATTATTGTGGCCATTATGACGGTGGAGAGCGATCTGGGCAACAAGACCGGCAATTATCCGGTGTTTAACGTCTTTTCCTCGCTGGCGGTCATGGACACCCCCGAGGTCATCAGCCGGCTGTCCCTCAATCCGGCCCTCATGTCCCGCCTCCAAAAAAAGGCGGCCTGGGGCCGCTCGGAGCTGGCCGCCTTCCTGACCTATTGCCGCCAGAATCGCCTGGATCCCCTCTCTATTAAAGGCTCCTGGGCCGGGGCCTTTGGCTATTCCCAGTTCCTGCCCTCCAGCATCCTGCGCAGCGGTGCCGACGGCAACCGGGACGGCAGGGTAGATCTCTTCACCCATGAAGACGCCATCTTCAGCATCGGCAACTACCTGCACAAGGCCGGTCTGCGCCAGAACAACCGGGCCTCCTGGAGCCGGGCCATCTATGCCTACAACAACTCGGAGCCGTATGTGGAGACGGTGCTGACCCTGGCCTCGTGGTATTAGCGGCAGGGAAGAGGGACAAGGGAAAAGGCCAGGGGAGAGTTCAGGCGGGCGCAGAGGGCCGCCCCGCAAGAGGAAAGCATCTTCCCCGCAACGCCAAAATTGCAGATTTGCCACCGTTTTTTTTATAATAACCGACAACTGACAACTATATTTCCTGATTCATGACGCAGAAACGCCAAAAGCTCATCCTTGCCCTCCTTTTTCTGGCCGCCCTGATCATCCTGCTGTTGTGGCTGCAAGGGATCTTTCGCCATCGGGTGGGGCCGGGCACGGCACCGCTAACAGGCGCCAGGCCCGAGGGGGCAAGCGCCGTGGTCGCCTGGCAGACGGTCATGGATTGGCAGGAGGCCCCGGGGGTGGTGGCCTCGGCCCAGCAACCCCAGGTCGCGGCCCAGGCCATGGGGCGCATCCTTGACATCAAGGTCGCTCCGGGCGATCGGGTGCAGGCCGGCCAGGTCCTGGCGGTCCTGGATGACGCGGAATTGCGCAGCCGCCTGGGACAGGCCCAGGAGCAGGTGGCGGCCCTCCGGGCCCAACTCCAGCAGGCCCAGAGCGATTATCACCGTTTCCGCGCCCTAACCGAACGCCGGGTAGTGCCCCGTCGGGATTTTGATCAGGTCCAGGCCCGTTATCAGACCCTGCAGGCCCAGGTACAGCAGGCCGAACAGGCGGTGCGCGAGGCCCAGGCCTATTTCCGCTACGGTAAAGTAGTCTCGCCGGCGAACGGCTTGGTGGCCGAAAAACTGGTAAACTCCGGCGATCTGGCCACCCCTGGCCGCCCCCTCTTCACCATCTTTAATCCCCAACAGATGCGCCTGGAGGCCCCGGTGGGGGAACAATTCGGCCCCGCCTTGCAGCCGGGCGCGCCGGTGCGGCTGACCGTCCCCAGCCTGCAGTGGGAGGTGGAGACGGTCATCGATGAGGTGGTGGCCCTGGCAGCCAGCGACAGCCGGACCTTCCTGGTGAAGGCCAGGCTTCCCTGGCGCCATGGCCTGCGGCCGGGGCTGTTCGGTCGCCTTCATTTTGCCGGCCGGGAGCGGCAGGCCCTCCTCATCCCCCTGGCGGCAGTCAAAAATCTGGGCCAACTGGAGACCGTCACCGTCCTGACGCCGGCCGGGCCTCAGCACCGTCAGGTCCGCCTGGGCAAACAATATGATGAGCAGGTCGAGGTCCTGGCCGGCCTCCAGGCAGGGGAAGAAATCACCCTGCCGGCCAACCCTCGGCCCTGAAGCAACCGAGAGCTATGACACCTGCCCCGCCGCCGTTGAGTCTCACCGCCCGCATCGTCAAGGCCTTCCTGACCTCCAAGCTCCCCATCATCTTTATTCTCATCTCCTTGCTGTCCGGTTTTGCCGCCCTCTATGCCACGCCCCGGGAGGAGGAGCCCCAGATTGTCGTGCCCATGGCCGATATCTTTATCCAGTTTCCGGGGGCCAGCGCCGAAGAGGTGGAGAACCTGGTCACCATCAATCTGGAGAAGAAGCTGTGGGAGATTGACGGGGTGGAATACATCTACTCCGCCTCCCGGCCGGGCGGCGCCGTGGTCACGGTGCGCTTCTACGTCGGCCAGGATCGGGAAAACAGTCTCATCAAGCTCTATAACAAGGTCTGGTCCAACATCGATCAGGTGCCGCCGGGGGTGACCGGTTGGGTGATCAAGCCGGTGGAGATCGACGATGTCCCCATCGTCACGGTGACGCTGTACAGCGACCGGGCCGCGGATATGGAACTGCGGCGGGTGGCCGACGAGATCCTGCATCGCCTGCAGAGCATCCCCGATACGGGGCGCTCCTACGTGGTGGGCGGTCGGCCCCGGGAACTGCGGGTGCTGCTGGACCCGGTGCGTCTGGCCTTTCACCGGGTGGCGGCCTTGGAAGTATTGCAGGCCCTGCGGGGCGCCAACGTCAATCTGGCGGCCGGCAGCTTCAATATCGCCAACCGGGAGCTGCTCCTGGAAGCCGGTCCCTTTGTGCGTACAACCGCCGACCTGGAAACTATCCAGGTGGGGCACTACCAGGG
>CALGOE010000078.1 GCA_937958145.1 uncultured Desulfobacca sp. | reverse complement strand
TCTCTATGCCCTCCTTTCCCTGGTTTTCTGGGGATTGTGGGGCGTGTTCAGCAAAATTGCCAATCTGTATCTGCCCAGTTGGGCAATCTTTGTTACCGAGGCCCTGGTCTATGTGGCAGTGGGCGCCATCGTCTGGAGCCTGCAGCGCTTTACCCTGCCCTGGAGCCCGCCGGGGCTGGCCGCAGCCGTAGCCGCCGGCCTCTGCGGCGGCGGCGGCCTCTTTTTTTTCCTCAAGGCCCTGGGCGGCGGTCCGGCCTCGGTGGTGGTGCCCCTCACCTCCCTCTACCCCCTCATTACCGTGGTGGTGGGGGTGACGTTTCTTTCCGAAACCTTGACCATGCGCCACCTGGTGGGGATCGCCCTGGCCGCCGCGGCCGTGTGGCTGCTGTCGCAATAGTAGGCAGAAGGCAGAGGGCGGGAAACATTTTCCTCGCCCCTTGATCTTTACCCCCTATCCTCATCCCTGCCATGCGTTGACTTTTGCCGATGATTGCGGTAACGTCAAGCTTTAAAGATTGAGTAATTCAACTCGACCTGGTCCGAGGCGGGAGGCTGGCTTAACAGGCACTATGAAACGATTCTTTGGCTTTTGGCGGCGTGAGCGGGAAACCCTGCAATGTCAGGTACGGATATATTTTCTGGCCGACGACCTGGTGGTCCCCCAGGTCCAGTGGCATCTCGGCCAACCGCAGGCCGAAGACTGGATCCGCTGCCTCCTCTTTTATTACGCCCATATCATGTTTGAATTGGCCGAACTCAACGAAACCCGGGTGGCCCGGGAACTGCTGGAGTTCGTCAGCCGGGTCAGCAAACGGCTGCACCAGCCGGCCGGCGAACCGGAGAAGATAACCATTCCTCTGGGGAAATTACGCCTGGGGACAGAGGTCAGCCAGCCGAACCCGCGCACCTATCAGGCCGCCCTCTACGTCAACCGCCAGGGCGGCCACCGCCTGGATTTCAACGGCATGCTGGGCAAGGAGAAGTTTTATCTGCCGGCCAGCTTTCTGGTGCTCCTGCAACATGTCATCAACCGCCTGCCAACCGAGCACCTGGGCCGATTAGGCCGGGGCCTGCAACGCCTTAATGAATATTACCGCTACAAAAGGGATTTCTGGGACAGCGCCGCCCTGACCGAAGGACCCCGCCTGGCCCTGGGCAACGAGACCATCAGCGAACCGGACCCCGATTACGAGGCCCCCTGAGGCCCGCCCCCGTTCTCGGCGCCACCCCCTAAAACCCACGCTGCCAGGCTGGCGCCAGCCACCACCGCAGACCTGGAGATTGGCGTTGGAGGTGTGGCTTGAACCTGCGTTTCGGTCGACTAAGCAGGTGCCGAGACATAATCGCTGTATTTATAGTTAGTTGTGGAATTATCAAAAAGTTGGCACGTGCCTACGCCTTGGTGTAGAGGGAGACTGCGACAAATTGTGGGCACGGCGATTCCGCCGCCCCTCCAAGCCCCTTAATTCCATGTGGGCAATTTTGCCCAAAGTTTGGCGCCGGGCCGCCTCTAAACCAGGATGGAAGCTTGTACTTCCGAAGGAAGGTGTTCCCAGATTCTTGGTCCAAAAAGTGAACCGTTTGCGCCACTTTCTCACCGGCTGGCATAGGTTTCGGCTTTGGTGAAACGCCCTCGCTGCTGGGTGAGCTTGATTTGTGGATCAGACATCGCTGGCGAATGGTGCGGCGGCAATGGCAGCGAGGCCGTACTGGATTTTCGGAATTACGCAAACGCCATGTCAACCACGACCTGGCTTCTAGAACGGCAGTCAGTGCCCATTGCCCCTCGCTGCTTAGCCAAGGCCCGGCCCTCTGCTTCGCTTTGACTTACTCCTATGTTTTCTCGCTTGGCCTCCCAACGTGAGCGCCCGGGAGATAGCTTGATCATCCGAACCGGCGGGTCAGGACCCGAACTCCCGGTGGTGCGGCAGGGAAACCCGTGAGGGCCTACCTGTGTCGATTGGGCCAATGACCGGGGCAGGTCTGAGACCTGCCCTGGTCAGACTAGGCCCGTATGCGGGCGATCATCAGCTCCAGGTCTTCGAGGAGGGACTGCAGGTCTTCTTCGTGCTCCACTTCCTGTTCCAGGATGGTGGTGACCATGTTGAAGGTGACGATGTCGGCGTCCCGGGTCTTTTTCATGAGCTGATCGTAATAGGAGATGGCGCAGCGCTCGCCGTGGATGTTCTGTTCCAGGATCTTTTTGACGTAGTCGTCGTCGGGAGGCAGATAGCCGCAGCCGGACCATTCGTACCACTTTTTGGGCTCGGTGAGGGGCTTGCCGCCGAGTTGGATGATGCGGTTGGCCACCATGTCGGCGTGCATGAGTTCTTCGGTGGCGTGCTGCAGGAGCTCGGCGGCTACCGCGTCCTTCATGGGGCCGCGTACGACCTTGGCGCCCAGCCAGTATTGATAATAGGCAAACCACTCATCGGCAAAAGCCTTGTTGAGCAGATCCAGCAGTTCTTTGACATCCATGCCGACGATTTCAGTTCCTCTGGTTCCCATAGATCACGTTCCTTTCTTTCGTAACGGGTTAACGTTATTGCCAAAATAACGCAGCTGCCTCCCCGGTGGCGGAGCGGCCGGCGGAGAGAAGCACATAGGTTCATCGTAGTAACTCTAATACCGGTGGGGGAAAAAGTAAAGGGTGGGCGGACC
>CALGOE010000077.1 GCA_937958145.1 uncultured Desulfobacca sp. | reverse complement strand
CGTTGGCCTCGCACCGGCAATGATTTCCGATGGCGCAAACCCCGGTAGCAGCCGATATCCATGAGCCGTTTGATGTTCATGGAGATTTCCCGCCGCAGGTCGCCTTCCACTTTGTAATGGCTGTCGATGACGTTGCGGATCCGGGTCAGTTCGGCGTCGGTCAGATCGTCCGATTTGGTATTCTCACTAACCTCTGCCTCTTGGAGAATCTTTTTGGCCGTGCTCCGACCGATGCCGTAAATGTATGTTAAGGCGATCTCCATCCGTTTATTGCGTGGTAAATCCACCCCTGCAATTCTGGCCAAGTTCGTCCCCCTTGCTATCCTTGTCGCTGCTTATGTTTGGGGTTTTCGCAGATGACCCGCACCACCCCTTTGCGTTTGATGATCTTGCATTTGCTGCAGATGCGTTTGACCGAAGCTTTTACTTTCATCCTGGCATCCTGTCTGCCCGTCATTGAGCACGGTTTTATTTGGCCCGATAGACAATGCGTCCCCGTTTCAAATCGTAGGGCGATAATTCCACCGTGACCCGGTCGCCGGGCAAGATCTTGATATAGTGCATACGCATTTTACCGGAGATATGCGCCAGAACCTTGTGGCCGTTTTCTAATTCCACGCGGAACATGGCGTTGGGCAACGGTTCAATGACGGTGCCTTCTACTTCTATGGCTTCTTCTTTGGGCATAAACTGCCGCTCCCGTGTGGGTTGGAAAAAAAACCCGGTTGCTTCATCTAACCTTGTGGCGACGGCAACCTTTTTTACTGTAGCAAATAATTATATCCTTAAAGTTTACTTAAAATCAAGACACCTTTTTCGGTCAAGGCCACGGTGTGTTCGAAGTGGGCGGCCAGACTGCCGTCTCTGGTTTTGGCGGTCCAG
This sequence comes from uncultured Desulfobacca sp., assembly GCA_937958145.1. Classification (GTDB taxonomy): domain Bacteria; phylum Desulfobacterota; class Desulfobaccia; order Desulfobaccales; family Desulfobaccaceae; genus Desulfobacca. The sequence continues at coordinate 12,509 of CALGOE010000077.1, read as the reverse complement.
CCGTCGGGGAGCACGACAATTTCCCAACTGCCGGCGCTGACCATGGGTTCGATGGCCAAGGTCATGCCGGGTTCGAGGATCGGGCCTTGGCCGGGCGGCCCGAAGTTGGGAATTTGGGGGTCCTCATGGAGCGAGCGACCGATACCGTGTCCGACAAAATCGCGAATGACGGAAAAACCTTGGGCTTCTACGGTCTTTTGGACGGCGTGGGAGACGTCGCTCAACCGATTCCCGGCCACGACCTGGGCGATGCCGGCATAAAGCGCGGCTTCGGTGGTGTTGATTAAGCGTTGCGCCGTCTCGCTGACCTCGCCCACGGCTACCGTCAAGGCGGCATCGCCAAAGTAGCCGTCGTAGCGGACGCCGAAATCAATGCTGACGATATCACCGGCCTGGAGGCGGCGATGGGACGGGATGCCGTGCACCACCTCGTCGTTAATGGACACACAGATGGAACCGGGATAGCCCCGGTAATTTTTAAAGGCCGGTTTGACTTTTCGGCGCCGGCAGATCTCCTCGGCCAGGGCGTTCAGTGCCAGGGTCTCAACTTCTGGTCGAATCTGGGCCTTGATCTCCGCCAGGGCTTCGGCCACGATTTGGTTGGCCTTATGCATTTTGGCTATTTCCAGCGGAGATTTGAGTTTAATCATACGAGAATGGGCTTCGGGAACCCGGGCCGGCGAGGCGGGTTCCCGAAGAATGTTCCCTATCCTAAGATCTTGCAGATTTGGTTAAAGATGTCGTTAATGCCGCCGACCCCTTTGATGGTCTTCAGGATGCCCTGCTTGCTGTAGTAATCGATGAGGGGCTTGGTGGCCTGGTTGTAGGTCGCCAAACGGGACCGGACCGTGGTCTCGTTGTCATCATCCCGTTGATAGAGTTCGGAACCGCATTTGTCGCAGATGCCCTCTTTCTTGGGAGGGGTGAATTTGATGTGGTACATCTGGCCGCAGGCCTGATTTTTGCAGGTCCGACGACCGGTCAAACGGGTTACCAACTCTTCTTCATCCACTTCGATGCTGAGCACGTGGTCAATTTTGGAGCCCATTTTTTTGAGGGTGGCGTCCAAGGCCTCGGCCTGGGGCACGGTGCGGGGGAACCCATCCAGGATAAAGCCTTTTTGGGCATCGGGCTGTTTTAATCTATCTTCAATGATGCCGATGACCACTTCATCGGGCACCAGTTTGCCGGCGTCCATGTATTCTTTGGCCTTCTTGCCCATTTCGGTGCCTTCCTTGACGGCCGCCCGCAAAATGTCACCGGTGGAGATCTGCGGAATGTTGTATTTTTCGATCAACAGTTTGGCCTGCGTCCCTTTGCCCGCGCCGGGGCCGCCCAATAAAATCAGATTCATGCCTGCCTCCTTTATCCTCTCTTCATTGCGGCATGTGCCGCCTGCATCCAGCTTTGGGTCGAAAGTTTGTCAAGGTGGAGACGGTATTATTCCCCGGGTTGGTTACCGCCGCACCCGGCCGCCGATCCGCTTTTTCATGAACCCTTCATAGTGACGGGTGAGCATGTGCGATTCAATCTGTCCCACGGTATCCATGGCCACCCCGACAACGATGAGGAGGGCGGTGCCGCCGAAGTAAAAGGGGACGTTAAACCGTTGCACCAGAATGGTGGGGAGAACACAGACGGCCGAAACATACAAGGCACCGCCCAGGGTGATGCGCGCCAGGATCCGTTCAATGTGTTCGGAAGTGGGCTTGCCCGGCCGCAAACCGGGGATATACCCCCCGTATTTTTTCATATTTTCGGCTACATCCACGGGATTAAAGGTCACCGCGGTGTAGAAATAGCAGAAGAAAATGATCAGGATGACGTAGAGGATCTCATGGATGAGGGCTCCGGGAGAGATCCATTCGGTGGCCCGCCGCACCCATTCCGTCCCGATGAAGGTGGCCACCGTGGCCGGAAACATCAGGATGGAGGAGGCAAAGATGGGGGGGATGACGCCGGCGCTGTTGACTTTCAAGGGCAAGTGGGTGGTCTGACCACCATACATCCGGCGTCCCACCACCCGGCGGGCGTATTGGACCGGGATGCGTCTCTGGCCCCGCTCCATGAAGACGATGAACCCCACCACGAGCACCATGAAGATGGTGATGAGCAGAAGAACGACGGTGCCGATTTCCCCGGTTTTCATCAATTGGAAGGTATTGATGATGGCGGAGGGCATGCGGGCGACGATGCCGGCAAAGATGATGAGGGAGATGCCGTTGCCGATGCCTCGTTCGGTGATCTGTTCCCCCAGCCACATGATGAAGGCGGTGCCCGAGGTCAGGGTCAGGACGGTCATGAGCCGGAACCCCCAGCCGGGGTGCAGCACCGCCGGGGTGCCGCCGCTTTCCATGCCCATGCTTTCCAGGCCGATGGCGATGCCCATGCCCTGGATGGCACTGAGGACGATGGTGCCGTAGCGGGTATACTGTTTGATCTTTTTCTGCCCGGCCTCTCCCTCTTTATAGAGCTTTTCAATGGCCGGGACGACGATCTTCAGCAGCTCCATGATAATGGAGGCGCTGATATACGGCATGATGCCCAGGGCGAAGACGCTGAGGCGTTCCAGGGCGCCGCCGGAAAACATGTCAAAGAGGCCAAAAATAGTCCCCCGATGCCGGGCAAAGAAATTCATGAGGGCTTCGGCATCGATGCCGGGGGTGGGGATGTGGCAACCGACCCGATAGACGGCCAAGAGCAGCAGGGTGACTACGATCCGCCGCTTCAGTTCGGGGATTTTGGCAATATTCTGGAAGCCGCCCAGCACCTTAGATCACCTCGACTTTGCCCCCCTGGGCTTCGATAAGTTCTTTGGCCTGGGTGCTGGCCGCCTGGACCTTCACCGTCAGGGGGACGCTGACGGTGCCTTGACCCAGCAGTTTGATGCGCTCGCTGCCTTTTTTGATGATCCCGGCCTTGACCAACAGATCGGCGTCCACGACGGTTTCGGCGGGAAAGCGCGCCAGATCGCGGACGTTGACAATGGTCCAGGGTTTCTTGAAGATATTCGTGAACCCGCGTTTGGGCAGCCGGCGGATGAGGGGCATTTGGCCGCCCTCAAAACCCGGACTGAGTTTGGCGCCGGAACGGGAACGTTGTCCTTTATGGCCGCGGCAGGCGGTCTTGCCGTGACCGGAGCCGGGGCCGCGCCCCACCCGCTTTTTCTTGTGTTTTGAGCCCTCGGCGGGCTTTAATTCATCTAATTTCATGGCGCTGCAACCTTATTCGGCACTGCCGACTTGTACATCCACGAGGTAGGCCACCTGCCGGACCATCCCCCGAATGGACGGGGTATCCCGATGGCGGACGGTTTTGTTCATTTTCGTCAGACCCAACGTGGCCAGCGTCAGGCGATGCCGTTTGGGCCGGCCGATGGGGCTGCGCTTGAGGGTGATTTGCAAGACCTGTTCTGCCATGACTTTACTCTATTCCCAGGCCGCTTAGGCCCTGATTTCGTCGAGGGGGCGATTCCGTTTCTGGGCGATCTCTTCCGGATTGGCCAGCTGTTTGAGCGCGTCGAAGGTGGCCTTGACGGCGTTGTGGGGATTGTTGGATCCCAGACATTTGGTCAGGATGTTATGGATACCGGCCACTTCCACCACGGCCCGGACCGGTCCGCCGGCGATGACCCCGGTTCCTTCGGAGGCCGGTTTGAGGAGCACGCGGCCAGCCCCAAATCTCCCCAAAACGGTATAGGGAATCGTCCGGTTGATGATGGGGATTTTGATCATACTTTTTTTGGCCTGCTCCATGGCCTTGCGGATGGCTTCCGGCACTTCGTTGGCTTTGCCCAATCCGGCTCCCACCTGGCCTTGGCCATCACCGACGACGACCAGGGCATTGAAGCTGAAACGCCGGCCGCCCTTCACCACTTTGGCCACCCGACTGATATGGACCACTTTATCCAGAAGCTGGGATTCAGAATCGCTCTCGAACAAGGTTTCCTCCGTTTTACCTACCTGTTTACCAAACTGTCAGCCGACCCGGCTAGAAATCCAGGCCGTGCTCCCGGCAACTGTCTGCCAATTCTTTGATCCGGCCGTGATACAGGAAACCGCCCCGATCAAAGGCGACCTTGGTGATGCCGGCGGCTTTGGCCCGCTCGGCCAGCAACTTGCCCACCAGCTTGGCGGCCTCCATTTTTTTCAGGGAGCTGACTTCCGACCGTAACTGTTTGCTCAGGGTTGAGGCTGCCACCAGGGTCTGGCCTTTGCGGTCGTCGATAATCTGGGCATAAATATGTCTGGAGCTTTTGAACACCGACAGGCGGGGACGCTCCGCATCACCGGAGATCTTGCTCCGGACCCGTTTTTTCCGTTTTAATCTGGCTACTACCTTCGGATTTGTCTGTCCCATACCAAAGTCCCTGCCATTCCTGGTCGCCGGGCCTGGTTCCCAGGGCCGCCGGCGTTCCAAGAGTAAGGATATTTTTTACCTGCCACCCGATTTGCCGACCTTGCGGCGGATGACTTCTTCGGCGTACTTGATGCCTTTGCCTTTGTAGGGCTCAGGCGGCCGCATCTGGCGGATGATGGCCGCGGTCTGTCCTAATGACTCTTTATCAGCCCCCTGCAGGATGAGACGGTTGGCCTTCTCCACCTGGGCGCTAATCCCGGCCGGCAGCTTGAATTCAATGGGATGGGAATAGCCCAGACTAAACACCAGATGACTGCCCTTGTCTTCCACTTTATACCCGGTTCCAACGATTTCCAGGGCCCGGGTGAAACCGGTGGTCACCCCTGTCACCATGTTGGCCACCAGGGTCCGTTCCAGGCCCCAATAGCGCCAGTTGGCCGGGACGTTATCCTTGGGAACAACCTTGATCTCGGTGGGGCTGATCTCGAGTTCCACGGCCGGATGGATGGTCCGGCTCAGCGTGCCCCGGGGTCCTTGCACCTGCAGGGTCCGGTTTTCGTAGGTCACCTTGACGTCTTTGGTCAAGGGGATGGGCTTTTTTCCAATGCGTGACATACCACTGATTCCTTCTTGCCGGTTTCAATGTTCTACCGGCGTCATGTCCTTACCAGATGGTGCAGAGGACCTCGCCGCCGATACCCAACCGCCTGGCCTCACGATCCGTCATGACGCCTTTGGAGGTGGAGACCACGGCGATGCCCAGCCCGCCCAGGACCTGGGGAATTTCTTCCTTGCCGGCATAGACGCGGCGGCTTGGTTTGCTCACCCGCTGCAGACCTTGGATTAATGGCTTGTTGATGTCGTCATACTTTAAATAGACCCGGAGCACGCCCTGTTTCTTATCTTTGATAATCTTGTAATTTTTGATATAGCCTTCTTCTTTCAGGATGCGTGCCAGGCTGATTTTCATCTGGGAAGCGGGAATATCGACCTTATCAAACCTTGCCGCCCCCGCATTCCGGATTCTGGTCAGCATATCCGCCAGGGGATCGGTTAAACCCATGATTTCTGGCTCCTCTTTAACCTCATGAACAATAATCCTCAATGAACTCTGAATTGATTGGCCTGATGGCGGCCGCCAGCCGCTCGTCATGGTGCCACGCGACTTGTCGCTCGGAGCGGCAGAGTTGCTGGCCCCGTCTGTGGGGGTGGCTGTTACCAGCTTGATTTAATGACGCCCGGGATTTCCCCTTTGAGCGCCAAGGACCGGAAACAGAGGCGACAGATGCCAAATTTTCGCAAAAAGGCCCGCGGCCGGCCGCACAGGGGGCAACGGTTATATTTGCGGACGCTGAACTTTGGGTCCCGTTTGGCTTTGGCAATGAGAGATTTTTTAGCCACGCACCTATCCTCACTAGCTCCTAAAAGGCATTCCCAAGCGCCGGAGGAGGAATCTGGCCTCTTCGTCGGTCTTGGCTGTGGTTACGATGGTGATATTCATGCCTTTGATTTTGTCGATCTTGTCATAATCGATTTCCGGGAAGATGATCTGTTCTTTGATTCCCAGGGTGTAATTGCCCCGGCCGTCGAAGGCCTTGTCGGAGACGCCCCGGAAGTCCCGCACCCGGGGCAGGGCGACGTTCACCAGGCGGTCCAGGAATTCAAACATCCGCTCCCGGCGCAGGGTGACCATGCAGCCGATGGGCATGCCCTCCCGCAGTTTGAAGGCTGCAATGGATTTCCGGGCCCGGGTGATGACCGGCTTTTGCCCGGTGATGGCGGCCAACTCGGCGCTGGCCGAGTCAAGAATTTTGATATTCTGGCTGGCCTCCCCCAACCCCATATTGATGACGATCTTTTCCAGGCGGGGCACTTGCATGGGGCTTTTGTAGCGGAACTCCTGCATCATCGCCGGGACGCATTCTTCTTTGTAGAGATCATACAACCGCGCCATAATGATTTTATCCTTCGATGAATTCGCCGCACTTTTTACAGGTGCGCGCCCATTGCCCATCGGGGAGTTGGGTCTTTTTGATGCGGGTGGCTTCGGTGCATTTCCCGCAGATCAACATGACGTTGGAAATGTGCAAGGGGGCTTCTTTTTCGACGATGCCGCCCTGACCGGTGGTGGGACTGGGACGGGTATGACGTTTGATCATGTTGACCTTTTCGACCACGACCCGATTTTTGTCCCGGAGCACCCGCAAGACCTTTCCCGTCTTGCCCTTTTCTTTGCCCGCAATGATTTCCACCTTATCGTTCTTTTTGATCAGGGTAGGCAAAGGTTTTACTGCCGGTTTCTTTTTGGCCATAAGTACACCTATAAGACTTCTGGAGCCAAGGAGATGATTTTCATGAACCGTTTGGCCCGCAATTCCCGGGCCACCGGCCCGAAGATGCGGGTTCCGATGGGCTCGCCGGCGGGATTGATCAAGACCGCCGAGTTATCGGAAAATCGTATGTAAGAGCCATCCGGACGCCGGGTTTCTTTGATGGTGCGGACAACCACCGCCCGTTTGACATCGCCCTTTTTCACCTTGGAGTTGGGCAGCGCCTCTTTCACCGAAACGATGATGATGTCGCCGACCCGGGCATAGCGGCGTCTGGTGCCTCCCAGGACGCGAATGCACTGGAGCTGCTTGGCTCCGGAATTATCCGCGACATTTAATTTGGTCTGAACCTGAATCATAACCGACCTTCACTTCCTGAGCTTGGCCGATGCTGCCGGCGCAAGCTTTGGGTTGCTTATCTGACGCCAACACCCCGATCTAAAGGGCCTTGGCCAGTATCTCTTTGACCCGCCACCGTTTATCCCGGCTCAGAGGACGAGATTCGATGATCACTACCTTATCGCCCACCCCGCACTGATTGGCTTCATCGTGGGCTTTGAATTTTTTCCGTCTCTTCACCGTCTTATGGTAGATGGGGTGCCGGACGAGCCGTTCCACCCGGACGACCACGGTCTTGTCCATTTTATCACTGACGACGATGCCGGTTAAGGTCTTGCGATTGCCACGTTCTTCACTCATACGAATTCTCTCTGCCTCTGGCGTTCAGCAGTCCTTAGGGTTGCAGGGCTTGCCGGGCCTTTTCCCGCAGCACGGTCTGGACGCGGGCGATATCCCGACGCGACTCCTTCAGACGGGCGGTATTTTCCAACTGTTGACTGGCCAACTGGAAGCGGAGATTAAAGAGTTCCTCTTCCAATTCTTTGAGTTTGGCCTGTAATTCTTCGGCGGTGAGTTCCCGCAGGTCAGCGGCTTTCATTTCCCTTCCTCCCGCGCCACAAATTTGGTCTTGATGGGAAGTTTATGGCTGGCCAGCCGCAGGGCTTCTTTGGCGACGTCTTCGGGCACGCCGGCCATTTCATAGAGAATCCGCCCCGGCCGGATGACCGCGACCCAACCCTCGGGGCTGCCTTTGCCTTTCCCCATCCGGGTTTCGGCCGGTTTCCGGGTGAAGGGTTTGTCCGGAAAGATTCTGATCCAGATCTGGCCGCCCCGTTTGACGTATCGGGTCATGGCGATACGGGCGGCCTCGATCTGTTGGGAGGTCAGGTAGCCGCACTCCTGGGCCTGGAGGCCATAGGTGCCGAAGGCCACGAAGTTGCCCCGGGAGGCTTTGCCCCGCATCCGCCCCTTTTGTTGTTTCCGGAATTTTACTCGTTTTGGACTTAACATGGGTCTATTCCATTCTTTCCGTCGGCGACCGGCCGCTTAGAGGGCCAACCGCTCTTCCGGTAATATTTCCCCTTTAAAGATCCAGGCTTTGACCCCGATAACGCCGTAGGTTGTCCGGGCTTCGGCCATCCCGTAGTCAATATCAGCCCGGAGGGTATGCAGGGGCACCCGGCCTTCCCGGTACCATTCTTTCCGGGCCATTTCGGCGCCGCCCAGACGTCCGGCCACCCTGACTTTGATCCCCTGGGCGCCGAATTTCATGGCCTGACCCACCGCCTTTTTCATGGCCCGGCGGAAGGCCACCCGGCGTTCCAACTGCAGGGCGATGTTTTCGGCGACCAATTGGGCATTCAGTTCCGGTTTCCGGACTTCGTGAATATCGACGATCAGTTCCCGCCCCACCAGTTTTTCCAGTTTCTGGCGGAGTTCCTCGATTTTCCGGCCCTTCTGCCCGATGACGATGCCCGGCCGGGAGGTGTGGATCTTGATTTTGACCTTGTTTGCGGCCCGTTCAATATCCACGGCTGCGATCCCGGCGCCGTGCAACTCTTTTTCATTCTTGATGAATTTGCGGATCTTTTGATCTTCGATCAACAGAGCGGCAAAGTTCTTCCGGGCAAACCAGTAGGAATGCCAGCGGCGGTAACTTCCCAACCGAAAACCCACAGGGTGAACTTTTTGTCCCAAGCGATCCTCCTATTGCCAACGACGCCAAGGCGTTGTCATGCGTGCTAGGTTAGTCGCGAGCATCTGACCGGTGTTGCTGTCCTGGCGCCCGGCCACATCCTCGAATTTTATTCTTTTTCGGCCAATACCACAGTAATATGGCTGGTGCGTTTGATGATCCGGTTGACCCGCCCCATGGCCCGGGACATGTAGCGTTTAGCCGACGGTCCGCCATCCACATAAACCCTTTTGATGTACAGGCTATCCACATCAATCTGGGGCCGCTGGGAGGCATTGGCCACGGCCGAAGCCACTACCCGCCGCACCAGGCGCGCCGCCTTTTTGGGGATAAACTGCAATACCGCCAGGGCCTCTTCCACCTTTTTATTGTGAATGGCTCTGGTCACCAGACGGGCTTTCTGGGGCGAGATGCGAACGTATTTGGCTTGAGCTCGAATTTCCATAATGAACCTGTCGGCACCGCAGGTGCCCGTAAGCGTTATTTCCCTTTGACCTTGGTCTTCTTGGCCCCGGCATGACCATAATACGTGCGCGTCGGCGCAAATTCACCTAATTTGTGCCCGACCATGTTTTCAGTCACAAAGACCGGGATAAATTTTTTGCCGTTGTGCACTGCCAGGGTCAACCCGACGAAATCCGGGGTGATGGTGGAACGCCGGGACCAGGTTTTGATGACCTTGCGATCCTGGGTCTCTTTGGCCTTTAAGACTTTGACCAACAGACTTTCCTGCACATAGGGGCCTTTTTTCAGTGAACGCGGCACGTTTCCTCCGTGGCGGCCACCGCACCGGCAGAACCCGAAGGGCCGGGCATGGTGGGCAGCCTCATCTTACTTATTTGCGACGTTTAATGATGTAACGGTCACTCTCTTTGGGTTTGCGGGTCTTGTAACCCTTGGTCGGTTTGCCCCAAGGAGTGACGGGATGGCGGCCGCCGGACGATTTCCCTTCACCCCCGCCCATGGGATGATCCACCGGGTTCATGGCCACGCCCCGCACATGGGGACGGCGACCCAGCCACCGTTTCCGACCGGCCTTGCCGATGGAGAGGTTTTCGTGTTCCACATTGCTCAACTGGCCGATGGTGGCCTTGCAATTGACGTGCACCCGCCGCACTTCGCCGGAGGGGAGCCGGAGCTGGGCATAGTTGCCCTCTTTGGCCACCAACTGGGCCGCGGCTCCGGCGGACCGGGCCAATTGCCCGCCTTTGCCAGGCTTCAGCTCGATATTATGGACCAGGGTGCCCAGAGGGATATTGCGTAGAGGCAGGGCATTGCCCGGTTTGATGTCGGCCGAAGGGCTGGCAATGACCGTATCGCCCACCTTCAGGTCGATGGGGGCCAGGATATAGCTCTTTTCGCCATCGGCATAGTGGAGCAGGGCGATCCGGGCCGAGCGGTTGGGGTCGTATTCGATGCTGGCCACTTTGGCCGGGACGTCTTCTTTCTTGCGCTTGAAATCAATGAGCCGATAGAGGCGCTTATGGCCGCCGCCGCGATGACGGGCCGTCACCCGGCCGACATTATTGCGACCGCCGGATTTGGGTAGAGAGATTACCAGACTTTTTTCCGGCTCGGTCTTGGTAATTTCCTGAAAATCATGCCCCGTCTGGAAACGGCGGCCTGCGGAAGTGGGTTTTCTCTGTATTAATGCCATGATCCTGTCCTCTCCCGGGTCCTGTCGGGACATGGGATGTCGGTGCTCTGGTTAGGCGCCTTCAAAGAAGGGGACTTTTTCTCCCGGAGCCAGGGTGATAATTGCCTTTTTCCAGTCTGGGCGCTTGCCTTCGGTGCGGCCCAGCCGTTTCTTTTTGCCCTGGTAACGGCAGGTGTTGACCGCCAGGACTTTGACCTTGAAAATCTCTTCCACCGCTTTGCGGATCTCGATTTTATTGGCCGTGGGGGCGACCTTAAGGGTGATCTGGTTGGCCTTCTCTTTTTGGAGAAGGGTTTTTTCCGTCACCACCGGGCCTTTGATCAAATGATGATACGCTTTCACGCCGCCAACCTCTCTTCGATCCGGCTGATGGCCGGTTGCAGGACTACCAGGTAATCGTAGCGCAGGATGTCATAGACGTTCAGCCCTTCGGTCGGCAGCACCTGGACATACGGGACATTGCGTGACGACAGGGTCAGAATCTCATCATCGCCGGCCGTGACGAACAGGACCTTGCGGATGTCAAGATTTTCCAACACCTTGACGAATTCTTTGGTCTTCGGGGCGGTGTAAGGGTATTGATCCAGCACCAGGAGCTGACCGTTGGCCAATTTACTGGAGAGGGCCATCTTGAGGGCCAGGCGACGCACTTTTTTGGGCACCTTATAGGCATAGCTGCGGGGTTTGGGGCCGAAGACCACGCCGCCGCCCCGCCACAGAGGGGAGCGGATGGATCCGACCCGGGCCCGACCGGTGCCTTTTTGCCGCCAGGGTTTGCGCCCTCCGCCCCTGACTTCGGAACGGCCTTTGGTGGAGGCGGTGCCGGCCCGCCGACAGGCCAGTTGCATGGTGACCACTTCATGCAGAATATGGCCCTGCACCGGCACGCTGAATATGTCATCGCGCAAGGTGGCTTCACCCACTTTGGTGCGATTCACGTCATAGACATCAACTACAGGCATGGCGAATCCCCACTATCCCTTAGGACTTTTTGATCAGCAACAGGCCGTGGCGTGCACCCGGCACGGCGCCCTTGACCAACAGCAGGTTGTTTTCCGGGCGGACGTCCACCACTTGCAGGGACGTCACCGTCACCCGGGCATTGCCCATGCGGCCGGGCATCTTCTTGCCCTTGATGACCCGGGACGGATAGGCGCTGGCGCCGATGGAGCCGGGGGCGCGATGGGACATGGAGCCGTGGGTCTCAGGACCGCGTTGGAAACCCCAGCGTTTGATGACCCCGGCAAAGCCCCGGCCTTTGCTGAAGCCGATGACATTGATCCGCTGACCGATCTCAAACTGGCTGACGTCCAGTTCCTGGCCCACTTCCAGGCCCTCGACGGAAGCCAGCCGGAACTCTTTGAGATAGCGGAAACCGCTTTTGAAGCCGTGCTTCTCAAAATGCCCCCGCAGCGGTTTCGGGCATTTATCCAGCCGCTTGCGGATAAAGCCCAGTTGGACGGCGTCGTAGCCGTCGACGGCGGCGGTTTTTTTCTGCACCACGTAGCACGGTCCCGCCTCGATGACGGTAACCGCCAACGACGTGCCTTCGGCATCGAATATCCGGGTCATGCCCAGTTTTTTCCCCAACAGCCTTCCAATCATGATAGTCCTCAATATCCACTCAGGCTGGCGCCGGCAGGAGCTGAGCCGGGCTGACAGCCCTTACAGCTTGATTTCAACGTCGACTCCGGCGGCCAGATCCAGTTTCATAAGCGCATCCACGGTCTGCTGCGTCGGTTCGAGAATATCCAATAACCGTTTGTGAGTCCGGATCTCAAATTGCTCCCGGGATTTTTTGTCCACGTGGGGGGAGCGCAACACACAGAATTTATTAATATCTGTGGGCAAGGGGATGGGACCGGCCACCCGGGCGCCAGTGCGCCGGGCGGTGTCCACAATCTCACCGACGGATTGATCCAAGAGTTTATGATCGAATGATCTTAAGCGGATGCGAATCTTATGGGTAATCATGGGTCATCCTGAATTATTCAATGATCTCGGTGACGACGCCGGCGCCCACGGTGCGGCCGCCTTCCCGGATGGCAAAACGCAGTTCTTTTTCCAGGGCCACGGGGGTGATGAGGTGGACCTCGATGGCCACGTTGTCGCCCGGCATGACCATTTC
>CALGOE010000076.1 GCA_937958145.1 uncultured Desulfobacca sp. | reverse complement strand
ATTTCCTTGTCGGGATAGTCCTCATAGCCGAGGTAGCCATGTGGCTCATCCAACGAAATGAATCCCCCCAAGTTATCGTACGATACTCCCTTGCCCATCCATTTTCTCCTTTTCCCCCAAGGTTAATGAGCGCTTGCCAATTCTTTGAGCCTTTGCCTGAGATTCTGCAATTCGGCCTGTAAGGCTAACACCTCACCTCCTTTCCCCCTTTTATGAGCCTGATCCATCTGTGCCCGCAGGTGTTGCAGGTCCCGTTTCAGGCGGATTTTTTCAAAACTGCGGGTATAGTCGGTTAATTCCGCTTCCACATTCTCCAGGCGGTAGTTTTCGGCGGCCAAGGCCAGGGAACAGATGCAACGGCAGAGTTCCTCCTCTTCGATCTGCATGACCAGAAGGCTGTGATCCAGATAGCCCAGCTGCTGGTAACAGGCGTGGATGCACCGGGCAATGGTCTGCATCTCCGGGTTGCTGAACTGGTCCAGATAGGCGGCCAGATCAAACCGGTCCAACACTTCCGGGTAGGTCAACAGCAGCTTGATGAATCTCTTCTCTAAATTGAGGTTTTCTTCCTGGGGCGGTTGGACCAACAGCGGCGTGGGCCGGGACGATTGACAGGAGGCGGCCAGGGCCGATTCGGGGACGCCCAGACGTCGGGCCGCGCCTTGCAGCCACAGGCTTTTCTCCACCGGGTCGATATCGTCTTGCAGATAAGGTTTCAGGGTGGCGAAGGCGTTGAGCTTGCCCTCCAGACTGTCATCAGCTCCGGCCATGGCCTGATCCAGGATGAACTCGAAGAGGGGCTGGGCCTGCTCCCAGGGGTCTTGGAACAGGGCCACGCCGAATTTGGCGGCATAACTGTCCGGATCTTCGCCGGCGGGGAGGGTCAGGACCCGGGCCGGCAGCCGCTCCCCGGCGAACAACGGCAGACTGCGCTGCATGGCCTTCAAACCGGCGGCGTCGGCGTCAAAGACCAACACCACCCGCGAGGTGTAGCCTTTGAGCAGTCGGACCTGGTCCCGGGTCAGGGCGGTGCCCAAGGTAGCCACCACCGGTTCTATCCCCCGGGCCCGCAAGGCCAATAAATCCATATACCCTTCCACGATGAGGGCCAGGTTCTGTTGCCGCATGGCCTCCTTGGCCTGATATAAGCCATAGAGCTGGCGCCCCTTGGTATAGAGGCCGCTTTCCGGCGAATTGAGGTATTTGGGTTCCCCCGGCCCGATGATGCGACCGCCGAAGGCGATGACCCGCCCCTGCAGATCGAAGATGGGAAACATGAGGCGGTGGCGAAAACGGTCGTAGTGCCCGCCCGAATGGTTCTGGATGATCAGGCCCAGGTGCAGGGCCGCCTCCAGATCAGCGCCCCGTTCCGACAGGGTGCGGGTCAGTTGGCGCCAATCATCGGGGGCATAGCCCAGGCGAAAGGCCGACGCCACGGTCTCGGGCAGACCGCGCTGGGCCAGATATTCCCGGGCAATTTTGCCCTGCTGGGGGTGGGCCAGGGTTTGGGCAAAAAAGGTCGCGGCCAGCTCGTTGACTTCGAACCAGGTCCGGCGCTGGCGACTGAGGCGGGCCGGCCCCGCGCCCAGATCTTTTTGCCAGTTGAGGGCGATGCCATAGCGCTGGGCCAGCTCGGCCACGGCTTCGGGAAAGGTCAGGCGCAGGTGCTGCATCAGAAAGGAGAAAACATTGCCGCCGGCGCCGCAGCCGAAGCAATGAAAAATATTGCGTTCGGGATAAACCGTGAAAGAAGGGGTCTTTTCGGCATGAAAGGGGCAGAGGCCCACCAGATAGCGGCCGCGGGGCGTTAACTTGACATACTGCCCGATGACCTCAGCAATCCGGGCGGCGTCTTTAATCTCCAGAATTTTTGTTTCCGAAATCAAAGGTGCCATAATTCCAGAGGAGAAGACAAATATTGATCCTTGAAAAAAGACGTTGACAAAATTCCCTGCGAGGCCGACAGGTGCAGGTGGCTTGGCCAAAGGCCCAGCAGATTATTCCTTGAGGGTCACCACGGTGACCCCACGACCACCCTGGTTGGCCTCGCCGGCCTGAAAAGCAGCCACCAGCCGGTGTTGTTGAAGATGCTGGCGCACGGCCTGCTGCAGCCGGCCGGTGCCGACGCCGTGGATGATTTCTACCTGGCGGCAGCCATGCAGGGTCGCCTGATCCAGGAGGCGGTCTACCAGGGGGAGGGCCTCGTCCACCCGCAGGCCGATGATGTTCAGGGAGGGCGACTGCCAGGTGGACGCTTCGGGCGCCGCCACGGTGGCACTCCGGGCCCGGCTGCGGTAAATCCGGCCCGTCTGGGCCGGCGGCGTCGGCTGCAGGTCCTGGCGCGCTACCCGCACGGTGGCCGCGCCCAAACGCACCTCCACCCGACCGTCCCGATCCGGTTCGGAAGCCACCACGCCTTTTTGGCCCAGGGGTACGACCCAAACGGTCTGTCCGGGCTGGGGTTGAAACTCAGGAGCTGGCGCCGGCGCCTTGGGAGGGCTCACCAGTAACTGCAGCCGGCGTTGGCCGGCGGAAAACTCCTGGCGCAGGCGGCCCCAGGAGTCCTGGCGGTTCTCCAGACGCTGCAAAATTTCCTTAAATTCTCGTTCGGCTTTTTGAATGGCGGCGGTGATTTCCCGGCGTTCTTCCTCCAGCAGCCGGCGACGCTCCTGCTCCAGTTGCTCCTGTCGGGCGCTCAGGGCCGCTTCCCGCCGGGCCAGCTCGGCCTCGGCCCGTTGCAGGTCCTGCTCCCGTTGCGCCAGGCTTTGCTGGGCCGCTTCGCAGCGGGCGAGTTGCTGCAGGGCCTGGAGCCCTTCCTGGCCCAGGTACGACTCGGCTTCGGCGATAACTTCGGCCGGCAACCCCAATTCCCGGGCAATCTTCAGGGCGTTGCTGGGCCCGGCAACCCCGTAGGCCAGGCGATAGAGCGGTTTTTGGGTCTGTTCGTCAAACAGGACCGCGACATTGGCAAAACCGGGCTCCTCGTGGGCAAAGGCTTTCAAGAGATGGTAGTGGGTGGTGACCACGCCATAGGCGCCACGGCGGGCCAGGGCCCGCAGCAGGGCCAGCGCCAAGGCCCCGCCCTCCGTGGGATCGGTGGCGGTGCCCAATTCGTCAAATAATACCAGACAGCGGTCGTCGAGGCGTCTCAGGATCTCCCCGGCTCGTTTGATATGGGCCGAAAAGGTGCTGAGATTCTGGGCCAGGTCCTGGGTGTCGCCGATGTCGGCATAGATGCCGGCAAAGACACAGACCTCGCTCCCCTCGGCCACGGGCAGCGGTATCCCGGCCTGGGCCATGAGACAGAGGAGCCCCAGGGTTTTGAGGGTGACGGTCTTGCCGCCCGTGT